>CAZAFY010000017.1:0-13240 GCA_964484445.1 uncultured Eubacteriales bacterium | reverse complement strand
TCTCAAATCAACATGTTTCAATTTATCAGCTTTTTTACAAAGATTCTTGAGCATGGAACCGATATTTTATACATTGCTTTTTCTTCGGGTATGAGCGGATCTTATCTGGCTGCAATCAAAGCAAGGGACGAGCTGGCTCCTCATTGGCCGGAAAGAAAAATCGTTATTGTTGATAGTTTGGCGGCCTCCAGTGGTGAAGGTTTATTGGCTGTTTCTGTTGCAAAGTTAAAGAAAGCCGGAAAAACGATCGAGGAAGCATCTGAATGGGCGGAAGAAAACAAACATCATCTAAATGCTTGGGTTACCGTAGATGATTTGATGTTCCTGAAACGTAGCGGTCGAATTACGACTACTGAAGCTTTTTTGGGAAGCGTATTGGGTGTAAAACCGATCATTCATGTTAATCCGGAGGGAAGATTAGTGCCGGTCAAGAAAGTAAGAGGGAGAAAGCAAGCCCTTAAAGCTTTACTCGACAGTATGGAAGGATATGCACCGGGTTATAAAGATCAGACAATCTATATTTCTCATGGTGATTGTCTAAAGGAAACGCAAGCTTTAGCCGACATGATCCGAGAGAAATATGAACCTGTATCGGTAGAGTTATTTTCCATTGGTCCGGTTGTAGGTTCACATTCCGGTCCCGGCACGATCGCACTTTTCTTTTATGCAAATCATAAATCAATACAAGGAGTGTAGTATGGCAAAAAAAGTAATTAAGTCAACAAAAAAGGAAAAACCTCAAGAGGAAAATCAAGTTTTTCTGGGCGTAGACTCTCAGTATGTTGCGTTGTTCCTATACATAGGCAGTAGTGTGGTTTATTTCTTTCAACCATCTCCTTTTGTGCCTTTGATAATTTGGCTTTTGGGTTTATTGACCTTTCAGTATTGCAAGCAAAACTTTCTGAGTTTTCATGCTTTACAATCGGCTGCAATCAACCTCGTTGCGGTTGTTTTGCGATTCGGCATTGCTTATTTCACGACCCTTTTGATCAATCAGGTAGAAGCCGCAGGTGGCGGGGAAGAGATTTTGTTGGAACGTGCCCAACAAATGGGATGGGTGTCCATTGGGGTCACGGTTATTTTGCTCCTGGTCCAAATTTATGGGGCGGAGACTGCCTTGCGAGGTCTCAAGAAGAAGATCCCCTTGATTTTTACTCTTGGACAAGCCATGGCAAAGCTCTTTTTCGATGAAACAACGGAAGAGGAATAGAAAAAAAGTCTGAAAAACTCAGACTTTTTTTTCTTTACCTATTGACAAATACGAACATAGGCGTTATAATCCTGTTAATCGTTCGTATATATACGAACGATGAAACAAGAAGGAGTTGATGACGTTGGGAAATACTGCAGCAGATGTATTAGCAATGGCACGAGAGAGAAAAGTACGCTTTGTTGAATTGCAATTGATCGATATTCTCGGATCTCAAAAAACGGTCTCTATTCCCATAACGCAGTTGGAGAAAGCTTTAAACAATGAAATTGCTTTCGATGGATCATCTATTGAAGGATTTGTTCGCATCAACGAATCTGATATGTTATTATACCCGGATCTTAATACATTTGTGGTATATCCCTGGTTAAATGGTCATCAAACCACCGCTCGTCTCTTGTGTGATGTATATAATCCTGAAGGAGAGCCCTTTTTGGGTGACCCGCGTGGGGTATTGAAACGTGTAGTTGCCGATGCTGAAAAGGATGGTTTTCAACTATATGCCGGAACCGAAGCAGAGTTCTTTTTGTTCGAACAAGGACCCAATGGTGGGCCGAGCGTAAACACGTTTGATCAGGGAGGCTATTTCGATATGGCACCGATCGATCGGGGAGAAGAAGCGCGCCGTGACATGGTTGTAACTCTTGAAGAAATGGGATTTTCCATTGAAGCTGCTCATCATGAAAATGCCCATGGCCAGCATGAAATCGATTTCAAATATGCAGGTGCTGTTGAAACAGCTGACAATATCGCAACTTTGAAGACAGTGGTCCGATTAGTAGCAAGACGGCACGGACTCCATGCTACTTTTATGCCGAAACCTAAATGGGGGGAAGCAGGTTCGGGAATGCACATTCATCAGTCGGTTTTTAAAAATGGCGAAAACTATTTTTATGATGAAACACGTCCCGACGGATTATCATCTGCGCTCGAATCGTATATTGCAGGCATCATAGAGCACGCATCTGCTATGACAGCCATAACGAATCCTCTTGTCAACTCCTATAAACGCTTAGTTCCCGGACATGAAGCTCCGGTTTACGTTGCCTGGTCTAAACGCAATCGCAGTCCGTTGATTCGCATTCCTAGTCGGCGTGGAATCGGTACCAGAATGGAATTGAGAAGTCCTGACAGCGCCTGTAATCCCTATTTGGCCTTGGCAGTTAGTATGAGCGCAGGATTAGATGGCATGAGGAAAGGATTAAAGCCTCCTGCTCCCATAACGGATAACATTTATGAATTGAATGAAGAACAAAGACTCAGCCGTAATATTATGTCATTACCGGGAAATCTCGGAGAGGCATTGCAGGTTTTTCAGCAAGATGAGCTGATAAGAAAAACCCTCGGTGAGCATGTTTTTAACCGATTCTTAGCTGCGAAGAAACAAGAATGGGATCTTTATTCTCAACAAGTTCACGAATGGGAACTTCAAAGATACCTCTGGGTGTTCTAAATCCTTCCCCCCGATCCATGAACCGGATCGGGGGATTTTTTTGTTGTTCTAAAACATAGTCGCGAACCGTTCCTAACATCGAATTAAAGTTCAAAAAAAAGAAACATTAAGAAGGAGTTCATCGCCAATCGTCGAAACATTACTTTTAAGAATATCATTTCAGAAGCAAAATAAGAAATTTCTTCTTGGATTTGGAAGGAGACATCGGAAAAGGAGGTGTCTTATGAAAAAAATCTGGATCGTTTTAGGACTGACGATTACACTCGTTCTGATCGTCGGTTTTGTGGGAGCGTATTATATGGGCGATTTTCTTTTCCAAAACATGGTAAATATGGATCATTTTGAGCAAATGGAACAAATAAATCTTTCACCCACAGAGGGTTCTGAAACACCCAAAGTTGAATCTTTCATTTCGGCTGTGAAGACGGAGGATAAACTTTCAATTGCACTACTCGTTACGGGAAACTTGACCGGAAATGATGTAACGACGTTGTTCCAAATGGTTCTTGACGGAAAATTGACAACGGAAGAAAAGCAAGCCGCTATTGAGCTCTGTTACCAACGGTTTTCTCCTGATGATATTGAGAAGGTCAAAGCCTTCTACGATAAATATAAAGGTACTATTTCAGTCGTACCTTAAAATCTTTCCGTACTGAAAGGACGATTTTATGGGCAAGCGGAAACAATGGGCGTTATTCTTCGGGGATGTTTTTTTTCTCTATTTTTCGGGCCTTTTGGCTTTATTTTTAAGATTTGATGGTAGTCTCACTTGGACCAATGCTCAGGCATGGATCCTTTCGGCGACTATGGCAGTACCTTTACTGGTGATCGGCAACCGATTCTTTGGACTTTATACTCGCCTATGGGCGTACGCTACGCTCCGTGACATGTGGCAGGTTGTCAAAGCGATGACTGTGCTAAGTTTTGTTTTGTACTTGATTATCGAATTTTTTCAATTTCCTATTTCTTTAGGGGTTCAAGTGCTGATTTGGGGTATTTTGCTCTGTGGAGTAGCGGGCTTGAGATTGAGCTTGAAAGCGGTTCATGAAAGACTGATCCATGCGCCAAAATTTTCTCCCCAAATGGAACGAACCTTGGTTATTGGCGCAGGTCTGGCGGGTCAGATGTTAGTCAAGGAGTTGGAAAGGCATCCTGAAATGAACAGCCGCATCGTCGGTTTTTTGGATGATGATACCAATAAGCAAAAAATGTTTTTCCTAGGATATGAGGTCTTAGGAGAAATCAGTAATTTACCTGAGGTCATCAGGAAAGAAGAAATAACACGATTGATTTTAGCAATTCCGTCGGCATCGGGAGACGTGAGCAGGCGGATTCGGGACTTAACCAAAGGGTTCAAATTAAAAATCCAAACGGTTCCTGCTCTTTATGATTTAGTGGGTAAGAAAGCAGCAATCAACGACTTAAGGCCAATCCAACTCGAAGATTTATTGCGCAGAAAGCCTGTGCAATTGGATCATAGCAATATGCTTCAAGTCTATGGAGGCAAGAGAGTCTTAGTTACGGGGGCTGGGGGCTCGATAGGATCGGAAATCTGTAGACAACTCATGGGATACGACATCGATACACTGATTTTGTTGGGCCGAGGAGAAAACAGTATTTATCAGATCCATCGTGAATTACGAGAATTGAAGGATAAAGTTGGGTATGTAACGAAACTTGAAACCGTAATCTGTGACGTAAGAGATGCTGCAACCCTGAAGCGAGCCTTTTCCAAATTCAAACCTCAAATCGTTTTTCATGCAGCTGCACACAAACATGTCCCCTTAATGGAGCTTAACCCGAGTGAAGCGATCATCAACAACGTCTTTGGCACCAAAAATGTGGCTGAAAACGCGTTGGCACACCAGGCAGAGCGTTTCGTGTTCATTTCTACCGATAAAGCGGTCCGCCCCACCAGTGTTATGGGAGCTAGCAAACGTGCGGCAGAAATGATGGTTGACCATTTAGTGGGAAAGGGAGATACGAAATTTATCTCGGTGCGATTTGGAAATGTTTTAGGGAGTCGAGGTAGCGTGGTGCCCGTTTTCTTGAACCAAATCGAAAAAGGCGGACCCGTTACGGTAACGGATGAACGCATGACTCGCTATTTTATGATCATTCCGGAAGCAGTTGAGCTGGTCTTGCAGTCGGGTAGCCTAGGAAAAGGCGGCGAAGTTTTCGTCTTAGATATGGGTGAACCCGTAAAGATTGTAGAAATGGCACGGGATTTGATTCGTTTCTCAGGATTCGAACCGGATGTTGACATTCCGATAAAGTTTACCGGTATGCGACCTGGAGAAAAACTTTATGAAGAGTTATTGACAGCGGAAGAAGGAACGATCGCCTCTCGTTATGAGAAACTGTTCATTGCTCAAAAGCGCGCAGTAGATGAAGAGACTTTGGATAAGATGCTTCAAAAACTCAAGGTTTTAGCCGGACAAGAGAGTATCGATAATTCTGAAGTCATTCGAATCATAATGGAAGCGACTGAAAAAGGTCGACTGGTAGAACCGATGCCTTTGTCTTCAGGAGGGAATGGTAACATCGACTCGCCATTAGCTTAGATTTTGATCATTCAACAATATTCGAAAAGAGGACGTAAAATGGAGTTGGATTTAAGAAAATTAATCGTTATTTTATGGGAAAAATGGTGGATCATAGCCTTGTCTATTGTTGTAGCAGCAGTGGTTACCTTTGGTTTCTTCTTTTTCTTCGTCGATCCGGTTTACACATCGGAATCGACCATGTATGTCTATAATTCCGAGAACAGAACGACCGGTTCCATAACGACCGGGGATTTAACGGTTGCTCGAAATATGGTATCTACTTATGTTGTTTTGTTAAAAAGTGATTCGGTGCTCAGCGAAGTGGCAAGAATCACTAATTTTGGTTACACTCCTCTCCAAATCAAAGGGATGATCAAGGCTTCAGCTGAGAACAACACTGAGGTCATGCGTGTTACAGTCGAAAATACGAACCCCGTTCATGCTCAAGCCATTGCGAATACATTGCTTGATGTAGGTGCCGAAAAAATCGTGAATGTGATGAAGGCCGGTTCGGTCGAAATCATTGACTCTGCAAAACTCCCGACTGCTCCTTCCGGACCTAATATCATGCTCAATACCGTGATTGGGTCCATGTTAGGATTGATGATTTCGGTCATGATCATCTTGCTTTTAGAAATGTTTGACACCAAAGTCAAGTCAGAAGAGGATCTCAAGGAACTCTTTAATATCCCCATTTTAGGAGTTATACCAAGCTTCTCACCTGGGTCATCTCGAAAAGGGGGATATGGCGATGATAAGTAGTATGATCAATATGAAAAGAAAAGAAAAATCCAATGCCAGATTGGATTTAGTCTTGTCTCCGGAAACTCCATTTTCAGTGGTTGAAGCTTATAAATCTGCGCGAACAAATTTCATGTTCTTATTGAGTGATAGTGGAAAAAAAGAAGTAGTGTTTACCAGTGCCATTTCGGAAGAAGGTAAGACCACCACTTGTATCAATTTAGCGATTACGTTTGCCCAGACGGGGTCTCGCATTCTGATTATCGACGCAGATCTGAGAAAACCAAGAATTCACCGACTCATGAAAATACCTTCAACACCGGGGCTTAGTGATCGCCTTGGTAATTTAACGAAGCAAGAATGTGTCTATGCGACCAGTTTTGAAAATGTATTTGTGTTACCTGCAGGAACCATTCCACCGAATCCGGCTGAATTATTGGCATCCGAGGCTATGAGACGACTTTTAGCGGAATTAAATGAATCCTTTGATTATATTTTTATTGATACTCCGCCGGTAGATGTTGTTACCGATGCTGCTGTTTTAGCCAGCCGGTTACATGGATTGATTTTAGTTGCACGTCAGGGATTCAGCCGAAAAGAGATCATGCAATCCGCCGTAGGAGCTTTAGAACAAGCCGGTGTCAATATTTTAGGAATATTGCTCAATGATGTTAATACCGATAAGTTTTCCGGACGATACCGCTACAGCGGACGGTATCATAATTATGGACGTTATAGTTATTCTGATAATGATCAAAAAGCGGAGGAAGAGTCTTGAAGAGAATAGACTTTCACGCACATGTATTACCCGGAGCGGATCACGGGAGTAAAGACTTGGAGGTTTCCCTTCGGCAACTTCAAGGGGCGAAAAGTGTAGGTGTAGAGACGATTGTCGCTACACCTCATTATTATGGTTGGAAACAGGATCTGTCGGATTTTTTAAGAATACGCAAACAAACCTGGGACCTGCTTCAACCGGAAGCAGAAGCACTGGGAATTCAAATCATTCCTGCAGCAGAGGTCACATTATTCCAGGGACTTCCGGAACTCTCATCCTTAGCCGAACTGATGATTCCCAATACTTCCTATTTAATGTTAGAAATGCCCATGGAATCCTGGGGGAACTGGGTTTATACTGCCATTGAAAAGATTATCAGTGTTCATAAAATTTTACCGATCATTGTACATGTTGACCGATATCCGGAAAAAGAAGTCGAAAAACTGCTGGACTGGAACTTGGTCTATCAAATCAATGCAGAGGCTTTTCAAAGTATTTGGAAGCGTCGGAGATTTATCCAATGGGTACAACAAGAAAGAGTACAACTCTTGGGTAGCGATGTGCATGGAGATGACGGTAAGGATTATTTTGCATTTGATAAGGCTTTAAGACTGGTAGGTAAATCAGAAGAGGTTTTAATGAACAATGCTCGCAGTATCATTGCCGGCAGGGAAATATAAAATCGGTTGGAATGTTACGTTCCAACCGATTTTTTTATTATTTATCCCTGGAATTGATAACCGATCTCAAAAGCCTTTAGATTTAGATCCAAGTATTTGGGTGGAATAACTGTTTTGAGAGCGTCCAACCATACCTCTTTTGGAGTTTCGGTCCAAGTGGCAGCTACCGTTCCCATTAATATGATATTCATGACTCGAAGATTGCCCAATTCAAGGGCTAATTGAGTAGCAGGGATTTTTGTGACATGAGGAGTGAACTGTAACAAAGCTTGTTCGATATCTGAGGGATATTTTGCTTTACCTGTCACAACCGGCATAGGAGAAATCTCTAAATCATTATAAACGATAGAACCCTGAGGTTTCAACAAGGGTAAGTAGCGTTGCGTTTCCAATTTTTCGAACGAGATGATATCATCGGCTTCCCCGCTTTCAATCAAAGGAGAGTGGATTTTCTCCCCGATTTTAATTTGGGTAACAACCGAACCTCCTCGCTGAGCCATGCCATGGATCTCAGACATTTTTACATCCATTTTCATGTTGAGCGCTACTTGTGATAATACCTTTGCTGCTAAAATAGTCCCTTGACCACCGACACCTACTAAGATGATTGTTCGTTTCATTGCTATTTCACATCCTTTACAATGGCTCCGAATCGGCATAATTGGCTACAAACGCCACAGCCAACACATAAAGTAGGATCAATGACGGTGTGTTTACCATTAAAACTCATGGCCGGACAACCAATTCTTAAGCATGCCTTACAGGCAACACATTTGTCGGGTAAGATATGGTACTTTTCTGTTAAAGTTTTGCTAATAAGGGCACATTCTCGTTTGACAATGATCACACTTAATTCTCGTACCGCCATTTCCTCGCTGATCACTTTTTTTAGAGTCGCTAAGTCATAAGCGTCGACTGTTTGCACTCTTTTTACACCGAGTGCTCG
Organism: uncultured Eubacteriales bacterium; assembly: GCA_964484445.1. Taxonomy (GTDB): domain Bacteria; phylum Bacillota; class JAAYKD01; order JAAYKD01; family JAAYKD01; genus CALCNS01. The sequence goes on along the minus strand of CAZAFY010000017.1, from coordinate 4,886 downwards.
GATAATAGCATCGAAATCAAGATGAGGAGAAGGCTGACCGTTTAGCTGGAGACCGGTTCCTGGATTTTGTTGGTGCCCGGTCATGGCGGTGATGCTATTGTCCAATAACAATATCGTTCCGGTACCACCGTTGTAAACTTGGTCGACCAAACCGGTCATACCGGAATGGAAAAAGGTAGAGTCCCCAATGACGGCAACGATTTTTGAGGCCAGTTCTGGATGAACTTTTTCCATTCCTAATGCCATAGGAATGGAAGCACCCATACAAATGGTCGTATCCATTGCATCAAGGGGTGACAACGCTCCTAAAGTGTAGCAGCCGATGTCTCCGGTAACAATTGCTTTAAGATCCCGCAACGTATGGAATACGCTTCGGTGAGGACACCCCGGACATAATACCGGTGGCCGCACCGGAGATTCAGGAGCTTCCACAGCTTTAGGTGAAGAGATTCCTAAGATTTTTTCTCTCAAAATCGAAGGAGATAGTTCACCGATACGAGGAAGAAGATCTTTCCCGTAAAAGGGAATGCATCCGGCGCTTCCAATGCAGGGAATACTGGCTGCGCTGATTTGTGTCTCCATGAATGGCTCAAGTTCTTCTACAACCCATAATTCTTCGACTTCTTCGGCAAATTGGCTGATCAGCTTCATCGGTAAGGGGTTGGTGCAGCCTAATTTCAGAACGGAAACATGGGGCAGGGCTTCCTTCACATACTGATAACAGATTCCGCTGGTAACGATTCCCAAACTTCGATCTTGAAGTTCCATGCGGTTGATTGCTAAAGTATCGTTATGTGCTTCTAATTTCTCCAGTTTAGTTTCAAGCTCAACGCGTAAATTTCTGGCATTGGCTGGCAAGGTAACATTTTTGGAAAAATTCTTCTGATAAGCTCGAACTGCCGGTTGAATCGGGTCTTCCAGGCGAACCAAGCCTTTTGTATGAGCAACCCGAGTGGTGATTCTCACCATAAAAGGCATATCAAATTGCTCCGATAATTCAAATGCTAATTTAATAAAATCCTTGCATTCTTGACTGTCACTGGGTTCCAATAAGCCAATTTTGGCGAATTTTGCGTATAATCGATTATCTTGTTCATTCTGAGAACTATGCATTCCAGGGTCATCGGCAGAAACTAAAACAAAACCTCCATTGACTCCTGTATAGGCAAAGGAGAATAAAGGATCTGCGGCAACATTGACACCAACATGTTTCATTGAAACCATGGTACGGCCACCACCGATGGAGCCGCCGATAGCTACTTCCATGGCAACTTTTTCATTGGATCCCCACTGTGAAATGATGCTGGGATATTGAGCAACATTCTCGAGTATTTCCGTGCTGGGTGTTCCGGGATATGCAACCGCTAAATGGACACCGGCTTCATAAGCTCCACGAGCTATGGCTTCATTCCCGGATAAAAGAACCGTTGACATTGAAAAATCCTCCTCTATATCTTTTTGGCTTTCAAGATATAAATTCGCGGTTAATCTCAAAACTCCTGCCTATGGCCATGTGTATTGAAGGGATTCAAACCTTATGAATCGAAAGTACAGCTACTTGAAGGAGTGAAAATAGATGAATGTAAATTTTAAATATAAGAAAGACGAGATTTTTGGTGTTGTGAACCAAGGTAAAATTTTAGGGGAGATCATGCCGAACACGCGAGAGGTGTTAGAAGATCCAACAGAAGAGATCTACCTAGCTTTACAAAATCCGGTAGGAACCCAACCTCTGTCAGTAATGGCAGTCGGCAAAAAAAAGGTAGCGATCGTTATCAGTGATCAAACGAGACCGGTCAAGTCAAAGATTTTAATCCCTCCCTTACTCGAGATTTTACAAAAGGCGGGGATTTCGAAGACTCAAATCTCAATAATTGTTGCCTTGGGCATTCATCGTCCCCTTACAGAGACTGAACTGATCCAGTTGGTCGGAGAAGAGATCTTTTCATCGGTCTCCGTTTATAATCACGACCCAAACGATGTGATCCACATGGGTTATACGACCCGGGGGACGCCTCTGGAAATCAATCGTCGTTTCATTGAAGCGGATTTGAGAATTTGCACCGGAAACATTGACTTGCACTTTTTCGCCGGGTATGCGGGCGGTGCTAAAGCGGTCATGCCCGGGTTATCTACGCGCAATGCGATTGCCAATAATCATAAAATGCAATTAAGTCCTCATGCTGAGAGCGGTGTACTTGAAGGAAACCCGGTCCGAGAGGACATCGATGAAGCAGGGGAAATCATTGGTATCGATTTCATTCTCAACTTGGTTCAAAACGAGGAGAAAGAGATCATTGCAGTCTGTGCCGGAGATGTTATAGAAGCACATCGCTATGGGTGCAAAATCATTGATCAAATGTATAAAATCCCATTGACAGAGCGAGCAGATGTAGTAATTGCTTCGGCCGGAGGATATCCAAAGGATGTGAATCTTTATCAAGCACAGAAATCGCTGGATAACGCAGCGCACGCCGTGAAGCCGGGAGGAACCATCTTTCTTATGGCTGCATGTGGTGAAGGATATGGCGAAAGTATCATGGAGCAATGGTTGATTGACGCTAAAGGGGATCCCGATACTGTGCTCGAGCGTCTAAGCAAAGACTTCGTTTTAGGGGGTCACAAAGCAGCAGCAATCGCCAGAGTAGCCAAAAAGGCTCAGATTGTTTTATTATCAGAAATGTCAGACCAAAAGACAGTGGCAGCTTTCATGGAACCGGTGAAAAGCTTTTCTGAGGGTTTGGAACGATGTCAACTGCAATCCGATAAAACAATTTGGTTGATGCCATATGCCTGTTATACCTTGCCTGAGGAGGAAATCACAACATGACCTTAGCCGATGTTTTTTCCGAGAAAGGACTACTTGCCGAGCGCTTACCGGGGTATGAATACCGAGATGGACAGTTACTTATGGCAGAAACGGTTTTGGAATCTCTGAAAAGCGGTAAGCCTTTGGCCGTTCAAGCAGGTACGGGTTTGGGGAAAACGTTTGCCTATTTAGTTCCGGCCTTACTTTATGCCATCACTGAAGGAAAAAAAGTCGTCATCTCTACTGCAACGTTGCAATTACAGACCCAATTGATCAAAAAAGATATTCCTTCCATTGAAGAGGTTTTGCGAGACCAATTAGCTTTTAAAACCGCTTTAGTCAAAGGACGGAACAATTACCTTTGCATTCGAAAATTGACAGCTTTTGCACAAGCAAACCTACAAACTCCCCTTTTTCGAGATCCGGGGGATGCGCCGATTTGGACAAAGCTTCTCGACTTGTTTTACGAAGATACGCTAATCAATGGAGATAAAGACGAGATCCCTTTTCGGATCCCTGAGACTTTGTGGACAGAAGTCGGTGCAGAAGCCGAATTGTGCATGCGAGGAAGATGTCCATTTTATCATGATTGCTTCTTTTATAAAGCCAGACTATTACAGAAAGAGGCAAATCTTCTCATAACTAATCATGCTCTGTTTTTTGCGGATTTGGCAGTTCGTCAAGAAAATGCTTATCAGGACGATGTAGAAAGTGTTTTAGCATCGTATCAAGCAGTCATTTTTGATGAAGCTCAAAACACGGAAGACTATGCGACAGATCATTTTTCCAGCGAATTTTCTTATGGGCGACTATTACACTTTGTTTTATCGGTTCGGAACGCATTGCGACCGGCTGGGATCCTTCAATGGCCTGATGAACAAGATTACTTGCGCATCGATGGCTTACTTGAAACGATTTTGAGACGTAGTGCAGATTTCTTATTCGGTTTAGCTGAAAAATGGTCAGATAAAACTACCCGAATTACTGCAAAGGAACCGATACAAGAATCCATTTCACCGGATCTGGTCCAACTAGAGCAAGAGCTTAATGCATTATCGGAAATTGCTTCATCCGAGGAACAGAAGATGTTGTTGCAAGGGTATCGCATGAGATGTCAGATTATTTTGACAGAATTAATTCAATGCTGTTCTTTAGGGGACCTATTGGGATATGCTTATTGGTTTGAAAATTTACAGCAAGGGGAGCTCAGATCCTTACGTTTAGCTTGTGCCCCCATATCTTTAGCAGACCTAATGGAAGAAGGTTTGTTTTCTCGGGTAGCGGTCGTCATGACCTCAGCCACTCTTGCCAGTGAATTGCTGAGTCGAATGGGAATGGTAAACCCACAGTATTTACGAATTGACTCCCCCTTTCGATACGATTTACACGCTCGGCTTTATTTGCCCATGGATGGCCCTGAACCAACTGCAGCCAAAACAGAAGAATTTCATAACTATGTGGCTCAACAGATTTTGGAGTTGGTCTCAATAAGTAAAGGGAGGGCGTTCCTCCTGTTTACATCGTATCGTTCCATGGAAGAAGTTTATCAAATGTGTTATCAAAAGTTGGAGGAGTGGGGTTTTCTAACCTTGAAGCAGGGGGATCTGCGAAGGGAAGAACTGATCAAACGCTTCAGTGAGCATGGACATGCAGTGCTATTCGCTGTAGCCAGCTTCTGGGAAGGTGTAGATATTCAGGGTGAGGCTTTGAGTTTGGTTGTATTAGTAAAATTACCTTTTGCTGTACCAACGGAACCGATCTTGCAAGCACGTATGGAAGCATTGCAAAGAGAAGGACGCGACCCCTTTTCTCATTATTCAGTTCCACAAGCTTCTCTACGATTAAAGCAAGGGTTTGGCCGTCTGATCCGTTCGAAAACCGATACCGGTGTGATAGCTGTTTTAGATAAACGCATACGAAGCAGAAGCTATGGCCGTCGATTTTTGAAAGATTTGCCTCCCGCTCCGATTATTGATACGACTTTGGAAGTTGCCCGTTTCTTTCATGACATTGATCAGGGCAAAGTTTCGATAAAGAAAACAGTCACTTCTTTTGATATTGATGATGACTTAAAAAT
>CAZAFY010000016.1:0-13493 GCA_964484445.1 uncultured Eubacteriales bacterium | reverse complement strand
TCCTCTAGCCAACTCTCCATACACTCAACGTCATACTCCGGGCAGGGAGCAAATCGAATGATGCGTTTTCCTTGGGGGTTCATCTTGTTAGTCATATTCTATCAACTCACTTTCTGCATCGGAAATGCATTGACGCAAACGAAGCAATTCTTCTTCATAAGCCGAACGGCCTAAATCGGTCAAGGCATAAGTGCGCTTGCGGCCATCGACTTCGGTTTCACGAATGTATTTCTCTTTTTCGAACTTTGCCAAAATCGTATAAAGAGTGGCCGGACCCAACAGCACTCTGCTCTTGGTCAGCTGTTCAATATGCGCAGCGATATCGGTGCCACACATGGCTGCGGCATGCAAGGCCATGAGTACATAAAACATGGATTCGGTTAAGCTCTCGAGCGCTTTCTTTGGCATGAGTTCACCTCCACATTACAATATCGTTATATGATATCATCTAACGATATTGTAAAGCCCCTTGACGATTTTGTCAAGCAAAAATAAAAATGCCGCCGAGTTCAAAGAACTGGGCAGCATTCGTATTCTATATTCTAGAAATCTCCTAAATACGTTAAGAGCCTGTACAAGATCACGGCAGCTTCTTGTCTGCTCGCTGTAGCAAGCGGGTAGAACTCACCGTTGAAACCGAGCAAAATGCCCTGACTAGCTAAGAACGCAACTGCAGAACGAGCATACTCAGAAATTTCTTGTGCATCCAAGAATACCAAATTGCTCGATCCCTCGGGAATCAAACCAGGGTTTTTCAGTTGAACCAAGCGATACGACATGACCGCCAGTTGCTCTCGGCTAATCGTCCGCTCCGGAGCAAACTGCCCCGGGGCTACACCTTGAATCAGACCAAGTTGAGCAGCAATGGCAATCGACTCGGCAAACCACTTGTCTGGAGTGACATCGTTAAAGCTCGCCTGGTGGTCCGAATCTCTCAAATATAGGGAGCGAACTAGAATCGTTGTAAATTCCGCCCTCGTCACCTGCCCAAGAGGTTCAAAGAAGCCTTGGCCTGTACCTTGGATGATTTGACGAGCTGCTAAAATCCGCACCGGATCTTTTGCCCAGTCGCTGGTTAGGTCGATGAACTCGACTTCGTTTTCAAATGCCGCAAATAGACCTAAGTTGCGAGTACTAAAGCGAATCATCCCCGTTGTTACATCGACCTTACCACCTAAGCTGAGCCAGGTATTGGTCTCAGCATCGTAGAGGTAAACGATGACCTGTTGCGAATTGGATATTTTCTCCGGATCAAGGGGAACTTGAAGGATGATATCGAATGTGAATTCGCTGACTGGCTCACCACCTACGAGTAGTGAGTACTCAAAGATTTGAGACACGCGCGCCGGATCGTCATCCTGCTCTTTGGGAAGGATGGTGATCTCGAGCTCTTGTGTTCCGTTCATGGATAAAGCTTGAACCTGCTCCGGCGTCAAAATCAAGGTTCCATTTGGCGTCCTAAAAGTAATTCCTTGGCGACTTTGGATCAAATCAACGAGGGTCTCGGTGTTGTACACCGTTGTTGTAGATTCGGGTTTCGGATCCTCTACAGGGGGTTGTTGCGGTTGCTCTGGTTCCGGTTCTACTGCGGCCCTTGTTCCGGTCGTAAAACTGATCACTGTATCCTGCGCCTGAAGCTCCAAGTCGGCATCTTGCACCGCCCCTTTGGGCAAGGTCAAGGTATAACTCGTGTTTTCTTCAAGAGAACTAAACCCTGAAATCGTTAACCATTCTCCTTGGATTGACGTCCAAATCGTAACCGGTTTGGTTTCTGTTGCCTCGTTCATGGACAACAATTCAATTCGCTCATAACTCGGTCCCGGCTGAACGTCTTTGTTGTATTTGACCCGTACTGGCTGGCTGGGGTCAACCCCCGACAACTGATCCCCCGGATTGCTAAAAATCATTTGAGGGCGCTTGGGACCAGTCGTAAAGTTAAGGGAATAGGGTTGTTGTAAGCTCACTCCAAAGCGGTCTTCTATGGCTCCCATCGGCAGATGAACCCGAAATTCTGTGGAATACTGCAAGGGGTTCTGCGGAGTCAGTTTCAAACTGTTCTCTGCGACTTCTACGCTGATTGCTACCGAATTTAAGTGTGCATCGGATAAGCTGATCTGTGCAAATGTATCTCCTTGTGCGATCGGTCGATCAAAATTGATTTGCGGACTCTCGTCAACAGAAACGTTTTTTTCTCCATTGCTAAGAGTCGAGGAGTTTACGACCGGTGCTTGAGAGAAGAGCGTGAAATTGCGCTGATTGTTGTCTAAACGGACTTCAGTGACTCCTGCAGCTGCCAGAATTTTCACTGTCATGGGGTAGCGGCCATTGAGATCAGCAACCAGTGCTTGTGTCGAAATCATAAAGTCCAGATCTGCCTGGTCTCCCGGAAGCAAACTTTCAATGATTCCGGTGGCAAGGGTGTCGCCTAGATACTCCACAGTTACTTCAATGTTCTGCAATGTTAATGCGCCATTATTGATCAAAACCGGTGAGACTACGTACTCTTCACCGATCAGGTTTCGCCAAGGAACTTGATTGAGCGCAAGGTCGGCTGTTTGAATGAGTCGATGAGCTGTGTTGTTGAAAGGATTGACCTCTAATACACCCAATGCGGGAGAAACCACCGCATAAAGATCATAGGCAGCGCTCTCATCTTGCTCCAATAACCAATCCAGTTCCAGCCAAACGCTCGAATTCGCTGGAATCGGTGTTGCTGTACTGACTTCCCCGAGCATCATCCCCAGTTCCGGTGCTCCCCTATAAAGGTTGACTGTAGCTTGTTCAGCAAAATCGCCTCGGTTTTCTACTAATACGGAAACTGTTACAGACGTTCCCGGGAATGGGATTTCTGCTGATACATCAATTGCATCTTCCGTAGGTATGGCTACATCATGTTTGGGTGTGTAGGTGAGCCAACTCAAAGCCACCTTGTCTCCCGGCATAAAATATTCGGTTCCTCCTATGACTTCAGTGATGATCTCAGCCGCAGTGAACGCCACCGTTAACCCTCTGCTGCTTGAATAGAGAGGACTAAAGGAACGAGTATAGCCACTCTCAAGGGTCAAAGAGCTTGGATTCCCCCAAATCCCTTGAGTCGTATCATAGAATAGTACCGACAGATTTCTCTGATTCTTCTCTTCCGCTTTTTGGTAGACCAGAGCGATCAGAGAACCGGCTTCATCATCCCCGGTCAAAGCATAATTGGGGGAGATTCCGTCTAAAGCTGCTTCGGTTTTGCTCTCACCGTTGAGCCCAACTTGGTATTGGAAATGGTCCCCTTGATTCCAGGTCAGGAACCAGTTGCCGGATTGATACACCGCTTGTGGATACGAATCGATGACCTCATTATTGGTGATCCGCACTGCTTCATCCCAGGTTTTTGTGTTGGCATGGTAAATTCTAGCGTAGATCTCCCAATCTGCAGTGGTGCTGGTATCGTTATCGGCATCCAGGATATAAAGCAAGAGCGCTTGCTCGTCATTTGAGAAAAGCTGTGAATATACGACCTGACTCAAGTCATCTTGTAAGGTCGCTGCTTCACTCCAAGTGGTGCCGTCCCAGCTTGCATAACAAAGCATGTTGTCACTTTGAGCAGATGAAAAATCGAGTCCTTGAGATTTTGTCCAAACCACCAACCCACTAAGATTACCCATCATGACGATGCTAGGGGAATGATCATAGAGCGCATCGTCAGTAAGCGTAATCGTATCGAGGTCTCCTGTGCCACGATACAGCGTCTGGTTTACACTGATTTCGGTGTTTTTCGCATAATTGTCAAGTGAAGGTTCATCGGGTAAGACTTGTTTTAGATTTTGCCATACCAGAAGTGCGCCTTCGCTGCTGGCGGCGAGAACCGGGGTAAAGTCGGCGGTGCCATCTTGATTCAAACGCACCGGTTCAGTCCAAGTACCTTCAATATTAAGCGCATAATGTAGCTGGGTTCGGTTGACACTGCTACGGTCCGGGTTATCATCCAACCAAACCATGGCAAGATTTTGGCCTTGTTCCACCATTTGCACTTCTGCATACGGATAAACCTGGGTTTTCAAGACTTGCTCGGTATCGGTTGCCAGCAGCTGCATTGAATCGGTTTGGCCAGCAGTCGCCAACCAGAGGGATTCGCTGTTCAAGTAATTCCGAGGGATCAGCACAAGCTCGGTGTCTTCTGCCAACTCAGGAGTGGTGTGCAGGGAGAAGAGTTTGGGAGCAACCACTTTGTCTTTTCCATTGTTCCAAGAGGTGGTGGCTTCATCTTCATAAAACGTTGTTGTAACAAAGGCTAAGGTACCTTGCACATAGGCCGTCAGACTCGGATTCACTTGAATGTAGCCGGTCGGAATATGCAATTGCGTTTTAATGCGTCCATCGACACCGCCTTCAATATTCCAGCCCTCGACTCCGCCATAGACCTCCACGGTGACATAGGGTTCGACTTTGAGGATTCCACTGTATTCGTGCTCGGCATCGGGTCGCTTATCAATATAGAGCGTGCCGCCTAGGATTGTGCCGAGGGTCAAGGTGGCTTCCGCTCCTAATCGAATGACCGGCACAGTATACCCCTTCTTATAGTATTTACTGATATCCCCAGTTAGGATCACTTGACCGGTGTGTAATTGCCAGCTGTCGGTCACATTGTTATAACTGAGAAAAAAGCTGCCTTCCATTTCCCCTTCCATTTGGTATCCCACGGTCAAGAGTTTGGGCTTTTTCTTGGATTTACCGTAGGAGCCACTCTTTTCAAACTCCAGCAGCATCTCCATGCCTTCAGGGGTATAGTTCATCGTACCTTGCAGAGAGTCGAAATGATTCATCAGCCCGGCACTGGTATTGTGGCCTAACATGGGCATGTCGTTGATCTCACTATTTTGCCCCGCGCTGTTACTGTTGAGGAACATAGAGGTTTGAGCAACCAGCTGCCCATTGACGTACTGAAACTCAATCGGAACACCATTGATTTCCGGAGGATCGATCGTTCTCAGCTTGGCATCGACCCAAGGTGAAGCGTTGCCATAGCGAGTGACAGCTCTGACCAACAGCATGTTGCCCGGATATAAATCCAAGGGATTTAGAGAGAACTTTGGTTCAGAATATCTGTAGGTTTTCCAATCGTTCAACTGTACCTCATAGTAGCCGGTTCGATAATCCTCCCAATTGGCTTCTATGGTAAAATTTAAATTTGGAGGAGCTCCAAAGGTATTCTCACCCCCAACAAAGGTGGTGGGAGTTGAGTTTCTGGAATCGGTCTGCTCTGACCAGACCCGAATTTCGCCTAAGGGGGTACGTTGCATCTGCAAAATCGAAACGTCTACCCAGCCGCTGTGCCAGAATTCCAGTTGCCCGGAATGTTCAACAAAGGGTTCTTGGGTGGCGTCCGGTATGACTTTAATAGTATGAAAACCGAGTTCTACACCTTTAATAACATAGTAGTAGCGATCTTCATTCTTGAAATAGGTTTTCTGAATGAAGGTCTTGTTGCCGTCGAGCTCCACATAGAAGCCATTGTAGAGTTGGAAATCGCTGCCCGTATCTGTATCAAAGAGCTTGATGCGCAGGTCTTGCTTGCTTCTTTGGTCTCTGATTACCACAGTTCGTCGTATTTCAAGGCCTTGGTAACGAAACACCAACTCATAGGTGCCATTGAGCGAAATATTGTGATAATCAAACCCGAAATAACCCTGAGCGACTTCTCTCTCTCGACCATAATTGGTTGTGGTCACGGTCCCATAATCGCGCACCAAGGCATTGTTCTTGTAGAGAGAAACTGAAATCACTTCACCGGCCATGTAAACACCATTGTAAATCAGATCAATGGTATAAAGCCGCCTGCCCGGAAAAAGATCCAAGGGGTCGCTATATACATCGGTATGAACCAGGTTCTGATTAGCCTTCGGTGACACTTGCATGGTCACGTCTTCAGCATTGTAATTGCTGATCTCCAGTGTTCTCTGCAATTCATAGGAAATGCCGAGTTGATCGATCACGTTCAATTTCACCGTGTATGTACCGGGGGTTGTGTAGGTGTGTTTTGCCGAAAGCCCGCTTGCGCTTGCGCTGTCCCCGAAATCCCAGGCATAGGAAGTAATACTGCGCCCTCTATTCCGGAAAGCATAGAAAAGTGCATCGGTTTTAAAGCTGAGCTCTCTTTGCACCAACCAACGCGTGGCAGGATTCACTGTAAACGATTCTTGATCTTTGAGATTCAATTGTTGCCCGGTCGTAAACGAGAAGGAATAGGAATCGTTGGCTTGGTTTTCTTCGTTGATGTAAGCCCCGGCTGGAATGCTAACCGTATAGGTTGTTTGCGGGCTCAACCATTCGTTTAGAACTCGGAACTCTGCTTTTTCGCCGGTAAGGGTCTGAATCATCAGCATTTCTTCACCGGCTGCATTGCGCATTTTTATTGCCCTGTTGTTCGGCCCGGCAGTTACGGTATCTGAGAATGTCAGTTGTACTCGCGTATCCATCGATCGTTCTACCGCGAGGTCGCTTGGCGCTACCTGAAGTAAAGCCAATTCATTAGCTCCGGTCGTGAAACGAAAGACGGCATCTGTTACTAGGAGATTGACCCCGCTAAGACGTGCTTTCGCATAGCTCTTAGGAATGGTTACGGTATACTGAGTATACGGTTGCAAGGGTTCAATCGGGTCTATTAAGATCTTATGATCAGACGTTGTAAAGGCATCCACTGCAATGGCTACTGCATTTCCGGCTGGATCGGTCAAACTGATTTTTCCTTGAGCCACCGTTGCCGCATGGCTCAGTTCTACTTGCAGACTCTGTAAAATCGAAACTGAAGCCTGATTGTTTTGCGGATAGGTTTTGCTGATTTGTAAATTGATGTCTTCGGGTATGGTGACGAAACTGATTAGCGTCGCTGTGCTTTGATTGCCAAATCGGTCTTGGAAAGCTCCCGGAGGGATAAAGAGTAGATACACTTGGCCCTTTCGGAGAGACCAACCAGCGTATTTCATCTTGATTGTGACATCGCCACCGGTCAACTCGCAAACAATGGGAATAGTACTGTATTGCTGATTGGAAAGCCCAATCAGGTTGAAATTATTGCCTTTGCTGATATCGGAGGAGCTGAGTCGGAAGGTAAGAGGGGTATCAAGCTGTACCGAATTTGCTCCGTTGGCGGGAACAGACGAAATAATGTTCAAGGGCTGAATGATTTTTTCTTCCATTAGAAATTGGATCCTGATTTCTTCACCCAGCGGATTCCCTGCCATATCTAAAACGGCAGATGCGGGGATCACGATTTCGTTAAAACCACCGGCAAAACTTCCGCTTTGGTCGCGTACGGTCAATGTGTTATTTTCATAAATGAGAATGACCGTGTCGGGCATGGCTCCGTTGACTGTAACGTTAAATGCCCGTGCATAATACGCATAGCCTCCGGTACGATTGCGGGGTTGAATGTTTTCATCAAAAGTCAGAACCACCTGATTGGTTCCATAGAGAAAAGTGGGGGCGTTCATATCTGGCTTGGGGGAAATCAGGGTTGGCGGAGTGATGTCTCGTAATGCCAACACGGTATATTCAAACGTTTTGACGCGTTGTTCCACACCCTTTTGTAAGGTGACCGTCACCAGTATACTCTGATGATTTTCTTCGTAGTCCGGTCGGGTGACATTTCCAATAGCGTTACCGCCAGGTTGAGGCACGATCGCCAAGACGGTGGGATGACTGGAACTGAGCGTAATGACCGAGCCATTGGGAGCATTAAGATCAAACTGGAGGTTCTCTTGAAGTGAATATGGAGAAGGATTGGTGCCTAACGTCTTTTGGATATCGAACCATTTTAAATCGAGTTCTAAGGCTTCCGCGTCGATCATCGGCAGAGCTTTCATCGTTAAGTTAAAGCTTTTTTCAACGATCTTTGTTCCGCGTAGCAACTGTGCTGTTAAAACGATTGCTTGATCTCCGGTGGTATACGACGGGCGAATCAGTTCGCCTATGTTGAGGCCTTCGGTCACAACACGACCAACCGGCAGACAACTCCAGCGAATCTGTGTACTCTCTAGGCCTGAAATTGGAAGGTTTAGAGTCATTTGCAATTGGTCTGCACTTGTATTCGCCGCAAGGATCCTCTCATCTGTTAGCCAGGTGAGGCTGAGCGCTAAAGCCTCTTGATCGGTCGCAGAAAGTGCGATAATTGTAAGAGAAAATTCTTTTACCGCTTCCACACCGGCTCTGCTGATTCTGGCGGTCAGGGTCATACTCTTGTTTCCTTCTGTAAAACTCGGCTGGGAGACTTCTCCTAAGGAGGAGACAAGAAGCGGGTCGGATGATTCCCAGACGATTCTGCTCCCGTATGACCCTTCAGGGGGTAAATAAAGGTTCTTGGTGATCTGATCCAAAGCAGTGTTACCGTTGAGGATGCTTTCTGCGGTTAGCAAAGCCACCGTTTCTGCCACAGCTTCCGCATCGGTAGGTTCTTTGGCGATTACGGTGAGGTAAAACAGCTTTTGAAGTTCTTCCGTTCCTTTGCGCAAGGTCGCAGTCAAAAACAGTGAAGTTGACCCGGTGCGGTAATCGGGTTGAACTACAAATCCATTCGCTGAGACAAATTCAGGTTTGCTACTACTCCAAGCAATACTGCAGTCATGCAAACCGAGTTCGGGTAAGTTTAAATCGCTACTTATTGGATTTAAGCTGGAATTGGCATTGAGAATGCTTTCCTCAGCAAGAGCGTTGTAGGCTTCTTGAAGTAGGTCGTAATCGGTTGCCGCTGTCGGCAGGACGGTCATGGTGAATGTTTTATCCATACTTTCTACACCCATAGCAATGGTTGCGGTCAGTTGAACCTCAACGGCACTATTGGGATAAGCAGGGCGATTGACAAAGCCGGTGGATGAAATGACCTCTTCGTTCGATGAAACCCAAGAGATCGTGCTTCCAGCCGCTCCTACAGTGGGTACAGCTATATTTGTCGTAACTTCAGACAAAGAAGGATTTAATTGCAAAACCCGCACATCGGTCAACCAATTTGCATCGGAAGTTACCATATCGGCATCGTTGATTTTGATTACAACCTTAAAGTCTTTTCCTCTGCTAAACGCACCCAGACTGAGCAGCGCTCTCAGAATAACGACTTGGTCCCCTTCGGTTAAGGTTGGTCGAGTCACCTTTCCGGTCGTATCAAGAAAGGTCGTATTCGAACTGGACCAAGTAATGCTGCTGCCATTTGCACCGCTTGTCGGTAAAATTAGATCGCTCCTGACAAAATTCAGAGCTCGATTCGCTTGCAACAATAGCTCTGGGGTAAGGTGATTATAATCCAAGTTGAGTTTGGCTTCTTCGGTTAATATCAACGAGGCTGTGGTTTCAGCAAAGGCCCCCCCTTGAGCGGTGCAACGGATCAAGGCGTTCCCCTCAATTGGGGATGTCAACAATAAAGTTGCTGAACCAAGCTCATCGGTGACGAGATTCATGACCGACAAGGTATCAAAGCCACCGGCAGGAGCAGTGGTCAGTGTCCCAAAATCGCTTGTAAAAACCAACGGCACTCCGGGAACCGGTTGAGCCAAAGAATCCCGCAAAACAGCCGTGAGTTGCGACGCAAATCCTTCCTCTGCGTCGATCGTTTGGGCGGTCAGCTCAAGCTGAAAAGCATCTCTGTATAAATCGCGGATCGTGTAAGGAGGAAGGTCATAGGAAATGGGATACGGGTCATTCTTGAAACTCCATTCATAGAGACTGGCATGCACACTAAAAGCATCTGCACCGTGTCCGGTAAATCCGGGGTAAACATCTCGTATTGGTTGACCACTCGATGTTTGAAAAATGGTGTTTAAATCTACATCCACTGAAAGGATCGGTGTCGTAGGATCTTCCAATCCTTCGTAAACTTGCAAAACCTCTAACTTTTTGCTAGAACCATTATATTGAATCCAAACTTTAAACCTCTGATTGGCCGAGAGATGTCTCTCCCCTGTTTCCAGGTTATAAACCGCTACCGGTGCTATTGCAAGCGGATGTTGGTAATCGCCATTTAGATACACCGCAATGTGTTGTTCGGTATCGCTACCGGCGTATTCGTACGTCGCGGTATCACTGTCGCGTTTGGTGTCGATTTCAACACTTATACTGGGGGCCGCACTCGGCACGCCCATCGCTTCATAGGGACCGGAGCCAACCACCGTTGAAGAATCGGCTTGCACTGTAAAGGTGAAGCCTTCGTCATAATCAAAGTAAGTTGAAGTGATATCGAAAACAAAATAGGTGCTGAACGATAAATCTTCACCCAGCTGTATTTTTTGCTTCGTGAAGACACTCCCCGCTGTTTCGGAACTGTTATTCAAGCTAAAAAGATGGGGGTTCGAAATGTAGACTTCACCCGCCTGAGCCGAACCATTGATTTGCACCAAATTAGCAATGTACTCTAGATCTTCGTAATCCAATTGCAATGCTAAACTGCCCGGTAACGATACGACGGAGGCTTCAAAAACCGAGCTGGTGGCGGCTGCGTTTTTAGTGATTGTGGCGGTTAAAACCACATCGACCGCGTTGATCCCGGAATAAGCGGGTCTGGTCACTACACCGGCATTGGTTAAAACGCTACTGTTACTTGAACTCCAAGAAATCTGGCTACCATTCAACCCAGTTGTTGGTAACATCAAATCCGTCTTTAGCCAAGGCAAATAGGGATAATCATTTAGAAGGAGGAAATTCTCTTCAAGCCACAACTTATCTGCAACGACGCACTCGTCATCGGACAAAACAGCTGCATTTACATGCTGTAGAGGCAGACCGGTGAAAATAATGGCAGATACGAGCAAGCAGATGAGAAACTTGTTAAATCTTTCCATATTATCCCCTCGTTTCTATTATATAAAAAAACCAATACTATAGGTTCAAGAACTATTTCTCCAATTTTAAATAAGAAACCTCCCCAGAAAGCGCCAGTAATTTGAAAACTGACCATAAAAAAGCCACCCCAAAAAGGGTGACTTTAAAGTCAACTATTTCAATATTAGACTATGCATTTGAAGAAGTACGCCAATCTTCGTTTAGCTTTTCAGAGATTAATGCCGGCACTTCGTCTTTTTCGATTCCATAGACTACAGCTAGTTCCCCAAACAATAATTCTTCAGCAAGCTTTAAAAACTTCTCGTCAATAGTGCCCGTTTTTCGGCCTTCTTCCTCAAATTGTTGTTTCTTGGCGTAAACTGACATGCATAACTCTACTAAATGGACACAGTCATACGTGCTCAAATAGGAATTATAGTGCTCATTTAATTCGCGCAAAACCGAGCTGTGGAAAACTTCTGTTTTAATTTTGGGAATTTGCTGAATAATCTGATCGGCTTCCTCCTTGCTGATGATTGCACGAATCGGAATACTCGTGGCATCAACCGGTATAGAAATAACACAATCTTGGTATAAGGGCGTCAGAACATAGAACAATTGATCTTTGTCTATTTCAACCAAATTTCGAGTGGTGATATCTGTGACGCGGCAAACTCCGGTGCTTCCATACAAAACCAAATCTCCAACTTTGAACATGACTTGTCCTCCAATTCTTCAAATTTCTCAACAAAAAAAGAGGGGGCTCCTCTTTTGAAAAGTACTATTCAGCATTATGTAATACTGTATTTACATTATAGCATATTTTCCGATAAATTGTAAGGGCTTTTTGCGTCATAATACAAAGAAAGTCCTTGTTTTCTTCACTCAAGGTTCACTATAAATGCATTTATATTGTTATAAATAGTATTGATTTTCGTGATCAGCCGTGATATGATACTCATAGCTTTTAAAAAAGCCAATATTGCAATGAAGGGGGATGTTTTTTATGATGGCATATTTGAGTGAGGTTTGTTCCAACAATTGAATATGGGCATAAATCACAACCTTTTTATTGTACTGCAGCAGCAATCACGATAAGGTTGCTTGTTCTGCAGCTTTTTTATGCCCATTATTATGGAACCAGACTCATAATTTTGGGAGGAATAAAATGATCGATTTACAAGAATACGGCTGGTCAAATACAGATTCAGAATTTCCGTCTGGATTGATTCCGGCTAGGGTCACTGAGATGCATCGGAATTTATACAAAGTCATCTGCCCCTTGGGTGAAGTCCATGCGCAATTGAAGGGGGCTTTTTTACATCAGGCAAACGAACAAAGTGATTTTCCTGCGGTAGGCGATTTCGTCTTGATACAGCTTCGCGAAGACGGGACGGCAGGCATTACGGAGTTATTACCTCGAAGATCAAAGTTCTCACGTACCGATTATTCGGGAAAAGGGGTCAAGCATGTTAAAACCATTCTTGAGCAGGTCATCGCCACCAACTTTGATTATGTTTTTATTGTATCCTCTCTAAACCAAGACTTGAATATCAACCGCATCACTCGCTACTTGACTTTGGCCAGAATCAGCGGAGGTACCCCGGTGATCGTACTCACCAAAGCCGATTTATCGGAAAACTGGCAACAACAACTTACACTTGTTAAGGAAGCGGCCGAAGATGTCGCAGTCATAGCGATCAGCAGCGAAACAGGGTTTGGTATGGAGCAATTACTGCCCTTTTTGCAACCCGGCAAAACCATTGTTCTACTGGGCATGTCCGGTGTGGGTAAATCTACCCTTCTCAATGCCCTAGCAGGTGAGGAATACATGAGTGTCAAAGAGATCCGCGAAGATGATGCGCGCGGACGGCACACCACAACGCATCGGCAACTTTTCAAACTGCCTTCCGGTGCTATGATCATCGATACCCCGGGACTGCGAGAAGTGGGTTTATGGGAATCTGAAGAAGGGATCCATGCAAGTTTTACCGATGTGGAAGAGCTCATGCGGCAATGCCGTTTCTCCAATTGCACACATGTTTCCGAACCCGGTTGTGCCGTATTATCTGCCATTTGCGAAGGAAGACTACCACAAAAGCGTTGGAAGGATTACTTGACACAAACCAAGGAAGCCGCTTTCGTGAAAGGGAAACAGAAGCCTCAAAGCCACAAAAAAAGAAAGACTTGGAGGTGATACCATGCCAACCACCACCGTTTGGACAAAACAACATACGGCAGTATATGCACAACTTCAAACACATGGCAGATATACTGCAAAGCGCTCCTACATTCAGCGTGATCTGCAAGAACAAGCACCTCTTGTATTAGAAGTCTACGATTGGCTGGTGCAGCATCATCCACAGGCGCAAAGCAAACCCGTTGATGCAGACTATCCGATTTGGGTTTCCTTCACCGGCGAAGCTACCATGCTGCCAAGCCCCGGTAGCGTAGTGCTGGAACTGCGCGTCCCTCATGAGCTGATCACGCCTATCCACATTGCTAAGTGGGGGACGGTTCTCAACTACGCATACATTCCCTTAAACGAGACCGATGACACGCGGCACCAAAACCTGCTCCATGAATACGGCATCAGCGACACCCAAGCCTATATGTCTCAATTTTACCCACAGATCAAGCGCGAAATAACCGATAGTTGGCAGCGCCTCTTTGACCCCAACATCCTGCTAAACAGCAATGCA
>CAZAFY010000015.1:0-13691 GCA_964484445.1 uncultured Eubacteriales bacterium | reverse complement strand
TCCCAAGAAGAAAACTTTTGCTGTATGAGCTGAGTTCCTTTGATACCCCACAGATTGAGAAGCTCCTCTTCAGGTGCTTTTTGTAAAATTCCTTCGATTTTTTTACTGAGAGCACGAATGATTTTTTCCTTAATCGCTGTTCGCTCTAAGGTATGAAGAATGGAGGGAATCACACGATCCGCGTTGGTTATTAAGGTACTTAAAGCTTGGTCACCCAGAGTTCTCTTTATGATTTCTCCTAGCGTCCACTCTTCTTTTTGGACTTTTTTCCAGTATTGCGCCATGAGCAATGCCAAATCAGACTGTAGATGTGCTTCACCCAATGTACGAGTAAGTTCCTCTTGGTTGATCAATTGTTCTGAAATTACTGAACCAACTTTTTCAGCAATTTCTCCCCTTCGCGTAGGCAAGAGCCCTGGTGTAAAGGGAATGGGGATGCGCCCCAACTTCCATTTTCGATAAGGACGGAACAGCATTCTAATTGCCAACCAATTGGTGAAATAACCTATGATCGCTCCTAAAAGCGGAGGTAATACCCATATCATGTTAACACGCAACCACTGCCAGATATCCATATGTTTTTTCACCTCTATCGTGTTTGATTCTGCTTCCTGTAAACTATCACATTCGGGTCAAAGAGTCAAGAAATACCCTATTAAGTAGAAAGCCCCTCCCATTAAGCGAAACTCTTCGTTAATGGGAGGGGCTTTGATGCTACTTGTTATTCTTCGGTGTTATCTTCGCAAAGAGTACCTTGGCTAGCATTTTCCGGAACATGAACATAATAACGACTTGAATAATTTGGTACTTCTAAAGTAGCATAATTTTGCTCGAACATATGGACCAATTCCCAAGCTTGTCGGTCATACTCGTTTTTATCTTTCCAGGTATCACGAGGTTCTAAAATTACATCGGGTACACCAGGACATTGGGTAGGAACATTGACGCGGAAGATATGATTTGCTTTATAAGGTACTTCATCTAAGGTTCCATTGAGTGCAGCAGTGACCATGGCGCGCGTATATTTAAGAGCAATACGATTTCCCACACCATAACTGCCACCAGTCCAGCCGGTATTCAACAAATAAACTTTGGTTTGGTGTATATCGATCAAGTCTCCCAATAGTTTGGCATAAACGTGAGGAGAACGCGGTAAGAACGGGGCTCCAAAACAAGAACTAAAGGTGGCTTCCGGCTTGACGATACCTCGCTCGGTGCCTGCCAATTTTGATGTATAACCGGATAAAAAGTAATACATAGCTTGTTCTTTGTTTAAGCGAGCGATCGGCGGCATAACGCCGAAAGCATCTGCGGTCAATAAAAAGATGGTTTTAGGGTGTTGACCAATAGAGGGATGCACTGCACCGGGTATGTAATCAATGGGGTAAGCGGCTCGCGTATTTTCTGTTAAGCATGCATCTGCGTAATCTGATTGCCTTGTGATCGGATCGACAACGACATTTTCGAGAACACTACCGAATTTAATAGCATTGAAGATTTGGGGTTCGTGTTCCTGCTTTAAGTTAATACACTTAGCATAGCAACCACCTTCGAAGTTGAAGATGCCATTGGGTGACCAGCCATGCTCATCATCTCCGATTAGATTACGGCTGGGGTCGGCAGATAACGTGGTCTTTCCGGTTCCGGATAATCCAAAGAATAATGCCACATCGCCTTCGGGGCCAATATTCGCTGAGCAATGCATCGGGCAGACGTTTCGGTCGGTCAACAGATAATTCATAATGGAGAACACGGATTTTTTGATTTCCCCTGCATACTCTGAGCCACCTATAATCACTTGTTTTCTTCCGAAGTGAATAATGATAAACGCTTCACTATGGGTTCCGTCTAATTCGGGAATGGCACGGAATCCCGGTGCAGCGATGATTGTAAATTCTGCTTTATGATGATTCAGTTCTACTTCAGTCGGTCGAATCAACAATTGGTGAGCAAACAAATTCTGCCAAGCCAGTTCAGTAATCACACGAATTGGCAAAGAGAATTTCACGTCTGCTCCGGCATATCCATCAAACACATACAAATCCCGGTTTTGCAGATAAGCTGTCATTCGCTGGTAGATGTGATCATATTTCTCTTCTTTTAAAGGAACATTGACGCTACCCCAACAGATTTCGTCATGAACCTCGGGAATATCAACAATGAATTTATCTTTTGGAGAACGCCCGGTATACTTGCCGGTTTCTACCGATAGAGCGCCTGTGTTGGTTAAGACCCCTTCTCCTCTTTCCAATGCATGCTCGATGAGTTCAACCGGGGATAAATTCCGAAAAACGTCCCCATGATAATGAATTCCAAGATAACTCAAATCCACAGTTTTTTCTGGCATCTCATTGACCTCCCATCTTTTTATAAGGATATTGTAACCGATGGAGGGCCTTTCGTCAACTATATTACACATTAAATGGACAATCGACAGGCGTTTTATTGACATAATTATATATATGATATCATATATAAGAATACCATCCCTTTTTAAAGAGATGGTATCCCTGATTTCAAATCTTTCTCTAGGAACCTAAGCATGGCCCACTCTTGCAGTCCATAATGCTGAAGCAGGCTACTTACATTTTCCTGCGCTTTCTCAACTTTTGTCATATTCTGTTGTTTGATTCCTCGAATCAACAAATTCTTCGGCGTGTGCTCTAAGTCGATGAACTCCATAACTTGGGTTTGATAACCATGAGCCTCAAGTAACTCCGCTCTCAAAGCATCAGTGATGATGCTGGCTAAACGTTCACGAAGGATGCCGTGACGTAGGATAGCGCTTTGCTCAGGATCTCGAAGTTGAGGTGCCAATTCATGTTGACAACAGGGAACCGCCAGAATAACTTTGGCGTTCCAACGAACTGCTTGAGCTAAGGCGGCATCGGTGGCTGTATCACAAGCATGAAGAGAAACGACCAAGTCAATCGGTTCTTGATTTTGCCAATGTTCTATGTCACCCACTTGAAAGTGCAACCCTTGATATTGTAGACATTGTGCTAATAGGTTACAGTGTTCCACAATGTCTTTTTTGAGATCTAGCCCAACGATGATGATGTCTCTTTGTCGTTGTTTTAGAAACCAGAACAAAGCAAAGGTCAAATACGATTTACCACATCCAAAATCAATAATTCGTAATTTCCCCTCCGACAAAAAGGGTAAGCAATCGGACACGATTTCCAAATATCGATTGATTTGCCGAAATTTATCATATTTACTTTGAATAACTTTGCCTTGTTGAGTCATGATGCCTAATTCAACTAAAAAATCGATAGGATTACCTTCCTGCATGATATATTGTTTTTTACGATTGTGCGCTTGAACGTCTATCGTTCTAACAATATTGGTAGTAGTAAATCGACAGCTCCCATCCTTTTGAAAGAAAACATGATATTCTTTCTCACGCGTCTGAACTTGTGCCTGTTTGTAAATCGAGCTACATTCTTGCCACCATACTAAGACTTGTTCGGATTTTTCATAGTTCTGATGAAATACTTGGTTCTGTCGATATTTCTCCTCTTGCCAGAACAGAATGCGTTCCTGCTTTAAGGTCAAAATGCGTTTTTTACTTTCTGTTTTTGCTCTAGGCTGGCTGACGATGACTTTAAGAGGTTCTCGTTGTTGAATAAGCTCTTCGAAAATTTGTAAGAAAGGAAGGTTAGACATGAGTCGGCTACTCCTTTCTGTTTTCAATCAATTTTGGACATAGCTGTTCTACCGGGCAGATCTGACACTGAGGAGTTCTTGCCTTACAGCAATATCGACCATGATGAATAAACCAATGATGAGCATCCGCCCATTTTGTTGGCTCGATCAGTGAGCAAAGCTGCACTTCAGTTTCATATGGGTTTTTGGCTTGGGTCAATCCCATACGATTTGCAACCCTAAATACATGGGTATCAACGGCTAAGGCAGGTTGATGGAAGGCAATCGATAAAACCACACTTGCAGTTTTTCGCCCCACACCGGGTAGCTTCTCTAGTGCTTCCCTTTGCTCCGGAACCTCTCCATGAAACTCTTCCAGCAATTGCTTCGACATCTGAGATAAATTCTTTGCTTTGTTTCGAAATAGTCCAACTCCTCGTATCAAGTTTTCAATCTCTACTACGGTGAGTTGCGCCATGGATTCTGCATCGGGCGATACTGCAAAGAGACGCTTCGTTACTTGGTTTACTTGCTTGTCCGTGCACTGTGCAGACAAAATCACTGCTGTCAATAATTGAAAAGGAGTCCGGTACTCTAGCTCCGGCCCTGCTCCACTGTAGGTTTTCTCTAGTTGAGCAAGAATGAGCTGATTTCGTTGTTTCTCTAGTTCTGTCATCATAAAACACCATTCAATGCAGAAAAGCTTCCATTCTTCCAAAGGAAAAAGATGAACAAGCTTAATACCAACAAAAGAACAACTGTGAAAAAGCGGTAAAGAACTGCTTGCTTTTTAGTGTTCTCTCGAAACGGCAGGGTTTTTGTTGTTTGATTTATGGTGCGTGGCTTAATGGCGATTTCTGGAGAAGGTTCATTTTCGCTAAATTGTTGATATAACCTTGCTTTTGCAATTTCAGCAGCACTTAGTCCATGACTCTCAACTTTAAAGTCCAAAGCCCCTTGTGCTACGGATTGATTGACAGGAATCGTCTCAAAGGGAATCTTTGTTTCCTCGGCAATGCTGGTTGCTTCTTTTTTCTTTTCAGCTTCACTTTCTAGGAAAAGGATTCCCTCCATGGAGTTGCGACGAACTTTTTTTAGGACTTCAGAACGGGTCACTGGGTGAATATAGGGGATTTCAACATACTGTTCAGGATCGTCTTGCCAATTGGTATAAGACGAAAAGATAAAGGGAGGTGGTAGCGGAGTTTCCTCTACTTCTTCTCCGTTTTCGTCGGCCTCTTCTTCGAAAATACCACCGGACATTGCCGCTTCTAAGCTCATTTCTCGTGTCCACTGAAATTCCGGTTCCTCTACTTCAAAGATTGTAGGATTCTCGACCAACTCCACGGGTTCAACTTCTGCTTCAATAGTTTTGAGTTTCTTTTCCTCCTCCGAAAGGATTGCTAACATGTGTTTGCGAAGCAGCTCTTCCCCACTATTCTCTTGAACAAGTGTTTGACTCTTACCAAGCGGTACTGGAGCAATCAACCCTGCTTCTTGTAGCTTAGCCTGGACATCCTGATGTTTTGTTTTGCTTTTTCGGGGGGTGAATCCCGTCTTCTTAGCACTCTTGACTGGTTCAATGATTTTAAAATCTTTATTTTGAACGGAGGTATAAGACTGCAAGACCTTTTGACATTCATGGCATTCCTTTAAATGAAGATGAACATTGGAACGATCTGTCGGAGAGAGTGTGCGATCCATGTATGCCGGTAACATTGCCCGGATTTCGTGACATTTCATATCATACTCCCCTTTATTCACGGATTTCATCGTCTTGGGGACGAACCCGGATCGTTTCTTGATTGGAAATCGACCTGCGAACTACATGCCCAGGCACTGCTGTTCTCATGTTTCTGTGTGCTTCGACATTCCCGTGCACAAGCAACACGACTTGAGCATTGATGCTTTCTATGGCTTGTACTAACTCATCTTGGGCAGAGAAGGATGGCCAATGATAATATAAAATTTCAGCCTTCCTGCCTAGGTTCTTTCTCCAATACTGGTCCAACTCTGCTTGAATACTAACAAAACTATCGTTAATCGATGGTAAAAAGATGGCAGCCGAAGGGTCGTTCAAGATTGCTTTAAAATACTTGAATCCTGGAGCCCCTTCTTTTAACATAGCGTAATTCACAAATACACAGCTGGCATCTTGACCAATGAGAGGACGATTTCCCTCATTGACTTCGGTATAAGACCACTGGAGACTATGAGCAGCATGTAAGGAGACCTGTTCTCCTGTCTGCTTCTCAGATAACGTACTCTCAATTGCTTTCAAACTTTTCGGCATTCGACCGTCCATATAAAATGGAACCTTCATCAAGGAACCTTCAGAAACGCCTTGTTTGAATAACGCCAATAGACTGCTTTCTTTTCCTAATTCTCCAATAGGAAAAACAGCAGTTCCCCCTTTGCGTAGGATTTCTTCCACTTTATCCACTAGAATTTCTTCCATGTCGGTTCTTGAAAACTTCTGATAATGACCTTGAGTGATATTCATCAGGGCAATATCGTAATCTTGCGCAGGCCACTGTGCCGCGGGTGATATGCGTTCATCATGAAAGGCAAAATCACCGGTCACAAATACAGAATCGGTTTTACTTTTTAGTGAGATACTACTCGCACCAGGAATCTGGCCAGCACTGTGAAAACTCACCTCCAGATCATCATGAAACGGATGTTGTTTTTCCCCCCATGGAATCGCACGGATGAAAATGTTTTTGATTTCGTCGTTATCGTAAACAGGAGCTTCCTGCATCCAATCGTTTTGATCTCGAACCAAGGTTTGGAGTAAAACAGGAATCAACCGACTCGTTTCTGCACTAGCCCAGACAGGAATCTCTGGCCAGCGTTTAAGCAGATAAGGTAACGCAGCGCAGTGATTGTAATGGGCACGAGTGATCAACACTAAATCCGGTTTGGGAATTGAAGAAAAGTTCGGGAATCGTTCTCCTTTTGTCAATAGTTTCATCCCGGCATCGATCAAAATCCTCTTGCCCGTGCGAGCAAATTCGATCATGTAGCATGCAGCATCCGCATCATTTCCCCCGGTAAGTGCTTTTACGATGATATGGCTCTTGCCTGCGGATTTGGAGGTCGGTGGCTTTTTGGGATAAAGATAATGATGCCAATCTGTATATTGCGAATCGTCCACCATCAGCAAAGGTACATTGTTTACCATGGGACGACCCGGTACCGGATCTGCTTCTCTACCGTGTAAGGAACTCCCGCGCAGCGTGAGCCTGCTGTCCATTGTAATGGCGGGCAATGTTTCTTCCTCTTCTTCAACGACATTTATTGGTTGTTCAGCTGGAATCAAAAGTTCTTCCTTTGGTTGCTCCTTTGGTTGATCCTTCGGTGATTCTTCTACAGCGCTTGTACTCGGTTCTTCTAGTACCGCTTCAAACAAGGCTATTTGTTGAGAAGGTTTTTCGGAGCGCGACTTCAATTGTTCAGGCAACCATGAATATTTTTTTTCGAACTGCTGCAAAACAGTTCTCTGACGACTCAACGATCGCTCTATCCCCTTACGAATAATCTCAATCTTAGTCTTTAATTCAATTTCTGCTTCTCTTTCCAGCTTCAAGTATTCCGATAACAGTAATTGCAAATGCTCTGCTTCAACGAAAACATTTTCGTATTCACGCAAAATGCTGGTTTGTTTTTGATTCCGCAAAATCTGATTTTCGTGTCGAAGCCTCAAATAAAGAACCAGCATTTGATCTGAAAACAACGCATCTTCATCCCAGTACACCTGTTTTTCACTGGCAGGGCTTTCTACAGCTTCTTCGAGGTCCTCAGTCACAATCGGCTGATCGGCTTCCTTTTCTATTGTGATGATAGGTTCAGCCTTTGCTTCTTGAACCGTAATCTCTTCACCCTTACCGGAATGCAAAGACCATTGAAACTCTTTGCCCTCTTGAAAATTATTCTTTAACAAGTGTTGTAAGTAAAGATCTGCTTCCTCAGATTTCTCGAAGGATTCCATGGCTTGTTGCAAAGTAATATCCTTCTTTGAAAGAGGAATTTCAGGATGTGAACTCCAAGAGGGGCTTCTTTCTAGTTTGTTCGCAACATGGGATTGCATTGTATTTGATAAAGAATTACGCTTAACTTCCATTATTTCTTCAAAGCTTTTCTTCCCCGCATTTCTTCGTCGTTTCGTCATATCAACACCTCATCCTTAGGATATTGAAGCTTTTTCATTGAGGATCTTCATGAGCTCCTGTTGGTCGAAATAGTATTTTTCTCTGCAGAAATGACAGATCATTTCAATGGGTTGGTTTTGGTCTATCATTTCCAGTAAATCTTGGTTCTCTAAGCTCCCCAAAATGGAAGACAATCGTTCTCGATTACAATTACATCGAAAAGACACAGAACGTGTTTCTAGAATTCGAATTTCATCGGGTTGAAAAATTTGAAGAAGTAGATGTTCAGCGGAAGAATTCTCAGAGATGATCTCTGTAGGCGAAGCTAAGTGATGCAAACGATGCTCTAATTCGGCAGTATCTTCTTCCGTTGCACCCGGCATCATTTGAACCATATATCCTCCGGCACTGTTAACCTTGCCTTCCGGATCAACCAAAACACCTAACCCGATCGCTGTTGGAGTTTGCTCCGATACTGCAAAATAATAGGCGATATCTGAGGCGATCTCTCCCGTTTGAAGAGGAACCTGTCCGGTGTAGGGATCTCCGAATCCAAGATCTTTACTAA
Organism: uncultured Eubacteriales bacterium; assembly: GCA_964484445.1. Classification (GTDB taxonomy): domain Bacteria; phylum Bacillota; class JAAYKD01; order JAAYKD01; family JAAYKD01; genus CALCNS01. The sequence continues at coordinate 5,324 of CAZAFY010000015.1, read as the reverse complement.
TGATCAAGGAGCCTTTGCCAACCGCACTACCTACATCGAGTTTCCCGGTGTTAGTTGGAGGCAAATCGACATGGGGTTCCTGCATATAACCCCTAACTTCTCCGTTAACATTACTATCGACAACGACTGCACCGCAAGGACCATCTCCTAAAAAACGTAATGTGAGCTTCTGAGATTCCTTTAGGTTGGCACCCATTAATAATCCTCCGGTCAACGCTCTACCCATGACCGCTGCAGCCGTTGGCCATAAATCGTGCTTTTGTCTAGCTGTTTCTGCCAACTCCGTGGTAACGGTTGCTAATACTCTAACTTTATCATTCCAAGCTGTTGCTATGATCATATGATCCATTTTCAACATCGTCCTTTCTCATGAAAACCCTATCGTAGGTTATCTAACCCATTTCGCTCCCATTGGTAAAAAAACCTGCACCGAAAGGCAGTCTTTGACTTTAAAAAAAGGATCAACCCTGCAAGCAAGGATGATCCTTTTCGATTTTAATTATGAAGTGAGATCACAATATCTCTTGTTAAATCTACCCATTCAACAATCGCCCCAAAGGCTTCGCTCACAGCACGGAGCGGGATCATCGTTCTCCAATTTTCCGGTTCAATATAAGGAGCGGAATCAAGAGCATAAGCAATAGAATCCACCCATATCGTTGGCTCGCCGACTCTCAAAATTATCTCTGTTCCTTTACGAACAGCCGTTATAGAACGTTCCAAGGGATCCCAAAAAACCGTTGCTCCTAAAGCCTGAAAAATAGCTCTCAAAGGTACAAGGGTTCGACCTTGTTCGGAAATTTGAGGTTTGGCATCTTGAAAGAAGACGCGCTGGTTTTGATTGATATATACATAGATCTCTTCGCTAAGCTTTCTATGTTCAGAAAAGAATTGATCCGATCCGGAAACATTTAGCACAGCTCCACCATAATGATTCCCTTGCAAGGTATATGTCGCAGCTTCAACACCATAGGATGATACAACGTGACCCCAGTTCGGTGTAGCTGCAAACGATTGTCTGGCAGGTAAGCGGATGTCATTCAGATAATAGATATGAGTAGGGTCTGCAGGAATCCAACCAAAGCCAGGCATATAAAATTCGACCCAAGCGTGAGCGATTTCACTACCGCTCCAATATTGTTGCCCGGATTCTCGTGCTACTTCATCAAAGAGATATCCTCCCACCATCCGTGCTGGAATATTCGATGCTCTCAGTAAAGCAACCATTAGAGAAGCAAAGTCGGTGCAGATGCCTTTCAAATTATAGAGAGCCGAAACACTTCCCTTACGTGCAAAAAGGGGTGAATCATCATAGTTCATATTTGTATTGACATAATCAAAAATACTTTGGGCTTTATCATAAATCCCCTCAGAATCAACAGTCAAATCGCGAGCTAGATCTTGGATCCCAGAATGATTGACAGAGATATACGGTTCATCTTTTAAATACGGTAACCAATCGGAGTCCTGAAAATCAACATACCAAGGATGATTTTCCATACCAACTTGCTGAATCTGTTGTGAGAGTGACCATAATTTACTCTTGTCGGTCATCCATTGCTCATTGGAGAGATTAGTTTCATAGACTACATCGATACTTTCTCCCGGATGCAGACGAGTTATTTCTATTTTTGCATAGCGATTTCCATTGATATCTTGAATGATTTCAATGGGTTCAGGTGTTAATTTTTCCTCGAAAGTTTGTTGATTCCCTAAAGTAACTGAAGGAAAAAGCAACAGGGTCAACACCAAATCAAAAGCTGTCTCTACCCCTTGGTTTTGTATGCGCGTGATCCTTCGATAATGAAGGAGCTGTTCCTCTTGAATGGTAGAAGCAGTAATCGGATAACAACTCTGTATTATTAAAAGGAGAGATGTTAAAATCCAAACAAGCCTACCCGGCCGTTTGATCATAACATCACCCCTTTCATGATTGAAATGTACTTAATAGAAGTTGATTTTGTGTGAAGAGTGCTCCATATCCACCTGTGTGAATGATACAAACACGGTCCTCTTCACGAAGTAGACCACGCCGCTGTAAATCGATCAAGCTGGCCATGGTTTTGGCTGAATAGACTTGTTCCAGAAAAATACCTTCTGTATGCGCCAAAGATTTCATTGCTTTCCACGCCTCTTCGGTTGGAATTGCGTAACCTTCTCCCAAATAGGTATCATAAAACGTAGAAAAAGTCTCATAGTGCATTTTTGGTATTTCGCCGGTGCGTTCAATCGCTTTTTGCCAAACCTGCTCGATTTTATTCTTCATGATTTCCAAAGGATACTCTACAGAGATGACATGGACATGAAAGGGAACGTTACATAAAGCAGTACCGTAAAGGAACCCCCCTGCAGTTACGCACATTGCGCCAACGATGACAACATGATTGATCGGTTGATCAAGGAGCAGACTTTGCTCTACCAGTTCTTCCGCAGCATTAGCATAACCAAGTGCCCCAAGGCCTGCATCACCAACGAGGTAGGGCCGTCGTCCTTGTTTTTTAAGACGATCCAATATCCGTTCGACTTGTTGGCCTCGCTCTTCTTCACTGATTTTTCCTAAAAAAACCGTTTCGGCTCCCAGTAGATAGTTTAAAAAGCCATTTCCCTCCGGAACAGGTGGTTGAGCATCGTTATGTACTAAAACACAGTGAAGACCTACCTTAGCCGCAGCAGCCGCAGTCAAGCGACATTGATTACTCTGTAATCCTCCCGCAGCAACGAGTGTGTCCGCATTCTGCTTCAAGGCTTCTGCTACCCAAAACTCCAGATTCCTTAGCTTGTTACCACCCAAACCAAGTAACATATGGTCATCACGCTTGATATAAAGTTCTGGTAATTGTATCAACGCACCAAATCGCGGAATTTTTTGCAACGGTGTTGGACCTTCAAGCAAACGTATCTGTTCAATATTCTCGAAATGCATTGCATATCCCTCCTCACTTCAGTCCATTTCTTTCTATTTAATTCGATTTAATCCGAAGTAGTGTCTACATAACCCATGAGATCTATGGGCCTGCCTTGCCATATCAGCCATAACTTTCCGGTCTCGAAGGTTATGCTCGCCCGGGAATGCGTAAATTCGTTCGACATCCCTCGTGTTGTACCATAAATCAATGTTTCATTCTGCAAAGTATATCGGAGTCCATTTACACTGACATCTGTCACTTCCTCCGTGATCGGGATCAAACTAACCGTATTCCGTATCATCCCACTCAGTGTATACGTTCCGGGAGTACAAAAGACAATGTTTTCACCCTGGTGATGAATCATAGCCTTCATTCCCAAATTTTGGCAGGTCTCCAACAATGTAAGATTTCCAATGCTGTGGTCCAATCGATTCCCACCCCAAGCACCAAACAGAATCAGATGACTGCAGCCATGGGTAGCTGCCGCTCGAATTGCAATTTCTCCATCGGTTTGATCTTTGTCCTTCGGCCACGTTTTCATGGGAATCCCTTGTAAAGTGGCTTGATCATGCATAGCAGTAGACAATGAATCAAAATCTCCGATCAACAGATCTGGGTATATCCCAAGTCGATTGGTATGTATATAGCCCCCATCGGCTGCTATAATATAGTCATTGGGAGAGATATGAAATCCCTCCGGCAACGAAAGAAAGTCCCCGGCTAAAAAAATAATACCACGTTTCATAATGATCACCTCATAGGAAAAGCCTGTGACAACAACTAATAGAGATCTGTCACAGACTTTTTTAATATCTTGGCACGGATTTATTGAGGGATATTGAGCTCTTTTTCGATTTGTAAGGTTTCGTTATCGATTCCTTCTAATTCTTCCATAGCCATTTCTAAAGCCATTAGCTCTTGTGTCAGATTACTGAGCTCAAATCGTACACTTTCGCCACCCCAAACCGTCGTATTGACTAACCGAGTTCTCAAACTCGATAAAGCACTTTCCAAAGTATCTAGATGTGCTTGTAAGAGGATGCTGCTTTGCCGAATTCGATCTAATGACTTCAATTCTTGTTGTTTGAAACCTGCTGCTCTTTGATACTGCCCTACCGCTTCTGAACTGGAGGCGGTTGAAGCTTGGCGCTGTAATCGATCGATCTCTTCTTGAATTTGTTGAATATTCGCATTTTCCAATAAGGCTGCTATGCGTTGATCGCGATTGAGCAGTTCATAGTAGCGCAAAAATCCATGAATGGATTGTGATAACACTTCTTGAGCTACATCGTTATCCCAGACTTCCATTCTTGAAAAATCCGCAAACATATCTTTTTCCAACTTGCGTACTCGATCATAACGAACTCTTTGATAATTCGGTCGACCGCGTAAGCGTTCATAACTCTTTGAGGCTTCACGAAGGCTATTTCGCATCGTAGCCAAACTTTTTAGACTCCACTCTTTTTGAACTTTGTTCTTGAATTTATCGGAGCTTAGATTACTGATCCATTGCATGACTTCAAGAATTCCGCCCACTCCCAAGGCCAACAACCAAAAGGGGATCTGCAAGCCAAAAAGGGATAATGAGCCCCCGGCAATGAAAAAGGAGACACCTAAGGTCACAAGCATTATCAAGATAGAGGCCGGAGAAAAGAACAAGGACTTAAGGTAGAATGAAAGCGGTGGTGTTTTAATCACTGAGGTCCCATCTCCTGCTTGATTTTGCCAAGTCTTTCTTTGACCTGCTGATCTTCCGGAGTTCCGGCAGTTTCTAGGTCAACTTGTCCTGTGGCTTTCTCTAAACCCATTTGAACTTTCATCTGTGCAAGGCGCTCCTTAGCAGCTAAGGTACTTAAGTCGCTTTGCAACTCGTGAAATTCTGTGGATAAGTTCTCTTTGCCCATTTCAGTAAGAGCTTCTGCTCGGGCTTGTTTTTCTTGGATTTTTTCTTTTGCTCGTTCCCAGGATTCGTCTGTGGTATCAAAAGAAATTCCACTCAAAGCCTCGTTCAGCTTTTCAGTGATCTGAGCCTGTTTCCATTGGGTTTGTAATTGCAATTTCTCGCGATATTTTGCCTGCACTTGAGCTTCAAATGCTTTTACTTGACGTTTGACTAACTCAGAAGCTTCCAGCGCTTGGGTGTATTGCTGATCTAAGGATTTTACTGTTTCCTCTACAACCAACATTTGCTTCATGACCTGCTCGGCTAAATCGTCACGGCCTAATTGCAACGCTTGCTTGACTTGCGCTTCCATTGTTCCTAGTTTTTGCTTCTCGTTTTTGAGCATGATTTCAACTTGATTCTTTTGCTGAATGACCTGTACTGCTTGTTTTCGAACATCTCTTTGTTTTTCTCTAAGCTCGTTTTGTGCTGCTTCGAGTATTGCATTCGGATCTTCAATAGCACTGACCCCCATA
>CAZAFY010000014.1:0-14168 GCA_964484445.1 uncultured Eubacteriales bacterium | reverse complement strand
GTATATAATGTATATACACACTAATAGCAAATGAAAGGGGGATTCCCTTGAATCTATTCATTAATGCCGGGAGTTCTCAACCGATTTATGACCAAATTGTAGAACAGCTGAAAAATCTCATCCTCCATGGGGTTTTGGTTGCCGGAGATACTCTTCCTTCCATGCGACTCTTAGCAAAAGAATTGCGAGTCAGCGTCATCACCACTAAACGGGCCTACGAAGAACTGGAACGCGAAGGGTTGATCATCACAGTCATTGGAAAAGGCAGTTTTGTAGCCGGTGGGAACCTTTCTTTTCTCAAAGAAGAGGTTTACCGAGAGATTGAAAACCATTTGGGTAAAGCGGTTGAGCTGGCAAAGAAAGCCAAAGTAACCTATGAGGAACTGCAAGAAACTTTAGCTGTATATTATAAGGGGGAGTAATCAATGAATCAAGCCATTGTCTTAAAAAACATTTGCAAGAAATATGAGGGCTTTTCACTGCAAAACTTATCATTTTCTCAACCCAAAGGTACGATTATGGGCTTTATTGGTGAAAACGGAGCAGGGAAAACGACCACCATCAAGCTCATGTTGAATTTGATTCATCGTGATCAAGGAGACCTCTGGATCTTAGGTCAAGATCCTCGTGGTGACTTTAATGAGGTCAAAGAATCCTTAGGCGTAGTCATGGATGAAATCGGTTTCCCTGAAAATCTCACCGCTACAAATCTCAACACCATGATGAAACAAATCTATCGTAGCTGGGACGAAAATATCTTTGACCAATACCTGCTGAAATTTCGACTTCCCGGACAAAAAACAATCAAAACCTTCTCCAAGGGAATGAAAATGAAACTATCTTTAGCGGTGGCGCTTTCTCATCATGCTAAATTACTGATTTTGGACGAAGCAACGAGTGGACTTGACCCCATTGTCCGCGAGGAAATCATCGACTTCCTTTTGGAGTTTATCCAAGACGAAGATAACTCGGTCTTCATGAGTTCTCATATCGTAACCGATTTGGAAAAAGTATGTGATCAGATCGCTTTTATCCATCGAGGAAAACTCGTTTTTTGTGAGAGCAAAGAAACCTTGAGAGAACAATATGGTATTTTACGCTGTGACCCCAAGCAACTGTGCGACATACCTCCCGAGATTATTTGTGGTCAACGTCACTACAGTCTAGGGAGTGAAACCTTGATTCGAAAAGATCGATATCACGGTGACTTACGCGTTGATCCCGCAAGCTTGGAGGAAATCATGATTTTCACTGCAAAGGAGTCAAAATAATCAAAGGATTATTACTAAAAGATCTCTATAATCTCAAGCAACAAGCTAAATTTCTACTGGTCTTAGTTGCTTTCTATGCCTTTCTAGGCGTACAGAACAACGACATAAGTTTCTTATCTGGAATGCTCAGCATGTTAGCGATTTTACTTCCAATAACAGCCATCTCCTATGATGAACGGTCAAAGTGGGATCGATTTGCTCTTACCATGCCCGTGAGTAGAGAAACTTTGGTTCAAAGCAAATATTTTTTGAGTTTATTAACGCTGATATTCAGTCTGATTTTGACTTTGATCCTAGTGCCCCTCTTGGGAGATCACCTCTTAGAAGACTATATTGGAATCTTAACCTCCACAGGAGCGGCTTTATTAATGATTTCCATTCTAATGCCCTTGATCTTTCATTTTGGTGTGGAAAAAGCCCGCTACTTAATGCTGATTATTGTTTTATTACCCGTATTACTGCTCTTTCTTTTGAGAAGTCTAGTCAGAGGTCCGTTCCCCGAGCTTTCTTTTATTCAAAATCTTTCACCGAATTGGTTATGGTTGATCCCTTTGTTTTTGATATTGGCTCTTTGGATTTCTTATAAAACATCGATCCAAATTTACCTTCGCAAGGAATTCTAAGAAAAAAACCTTATCCAGCTCTGTAAGGAGTGGATAAGGTTTTGTCTTTGTGTTTAACTCTTTGATGCCCGCTTTGCAACAAGTTCTGCTCGCAGATAGTCATATTTCACAAGATGTTCTGCAGGTATATAGCCCCGCAGTGAAACTAAGCTGTAAATCCAGGTGTTTTTGCCGACAACTGTTCCTGGGGCAGTTACCGCGTTACAACCTATCGAAACACCATCACCGAGTATTGCTCCAAATTTTCTTAAACCACTGGAGATTTTCTGACCTTCGAAGAGCACTTGAACTTCGTCCCCAGTCAATTTGAAATTCGCCAGTTTGGTTCCAGCGCCTAAGTTTACACCTCTACCTAAGACACTGTCGCCCACATAGGCGAAGTGCGGTGCGTGAGAATAACTTAACATAATCGAGCCTTTCAGCTCCGTGGCATGGCCTATGATGCAATTATCACCGATAAGATTATTCTCGCGTAAATACGCTCCTTGGCGAATAACGGTATTTTTACCGATGTACACAGGTCCTTTGATGTAGACATGGGGTTCGATAACACTACCTTCTCCCACGTAAACAGGTCCCTCTAAAACCGCGCTGGGGTGCACTCGACCCAAAAGCAACGGTTTAGCCATGCTTTCCGAAAATTGCTTGACTAGGTGTAATACATCCCAGACATTTTCACAACCTTCAAACACATGTGCTAGTGGTTCTTGACTTAAGTCAAAGAAATCTTCTACTCTAAACATAGTTCCGCCCCCCAGCTACTTAATGTTTCACGTGAAACGTTTCGTTTAGCATTTGACTCCAACCATAATTTTGATGATCTCTTCATTCGTTTTTTGCATTCCGATTCTACCTAATCGTCCAATGTTTTGAATGGTGGTGTCAAAATCCTGGTCCACCAATCCATCTCCGGCTAAAAAGCGCTTTCCTTGACGACACATTGCATAACCCAGTAACCCCGATTCAACAGCGGAGGCAATCTTAGCTGCACAGGAGGGTTTAGCGCCATCACATACAATTCCCGAAACGATCGCCAGCGAATTGATCAGAGCTTGCATGACTTCTTCATAACTGCAATCGTTCAAATAAGCAATCGTTGCTCCCGCAGATGCTCCAGCACTGACGACACCACAGTAAGCGGATAAACGACCGATTCCGGTTTTTTGATAAATTGTCAGTAGATTTGCTAAAACCAACCCTCTTAGCATCTTTTCGTTAGGAATGTTCATTTCTCGTGAATAAACAATGACCGGAACAGAAGTCGTAATCCCTTGATTTCCACTTCCGGAATTGATGATAACCGGTAATTCGCTGCCGCTCATCCGAGCATCGGACCCTGCGGCAGCATAGGCTCGTGCTTTGACCCAGACACTATCTCCGTATGCTTTCAATAATACTTTACCTATGCTTGCCCCATAATCCTGATTTAATCCCTCTTCGGCAATTGCCATATTGTATTTACTCTGTATTTCAAGCGTTACCCGCAAATCTTCTAAATCTACACTCTCAACAAAATCCCAGATGTCCTTTGAATTTAAAATGGATCGATCGGTCAATCCTTCTTCACTTTCACCTTGGACGGGGGTGTTCAGTAATACCTCACCGTTTCTTTCCATATAAACGATGTTGGTATGATAATTGACAATTCGAACCTTAGCCATATTATTCTGATGATAAAGAGTTACAGAAATGTCAAAAGTTAAGCCGTAGTCGCAAAAGACCACGTCAATTGGTACTTTACTTAGAAAAACTCTCATTGCTTCCGTTTCTTCTGTAGTTACGGAAGCAATAACTTCTAATTCCCGCTCGGCTTTTCCGGCAACGATACCTGCCGTAACTGCAGCGGGAATCCCTTTTAAGTGATTCGTATTCGGAACGATCACAGATTTAACATTTTTAATGATGCTGCCACTGGCTTCTACAAAAACTCGATCTGGCATCGTACCGAGTAACTCTCTAGCCTTAGCTGCTGCATATGCTAAAGCAATTGGTTCTGTACAACCCATGGCGGGAACTAACTCTTCCTTTAAGATTTGCACATAAGCCTGATACGTAGAACAATCTTTCAACATGTTTCAATTACCCTCTTCATCAAAATTTGGTTTTAGAACTTTCCTTTTTTTATCTCGAAACGGAGCGTTTCTACCGCTTCCGCAAGTTCTTCAATATCTTGTCCGCCGGTATAGCACCCTACACTGACTCGAACGGTTCCATAGGGAAGGGTTCCTGCCGCTTCATGTGCCCAATATGCAGATTGAAGCCCGGTTCGAGCAGAGATATCCCAACGTTTGTATAATTGCTCGCCAACTTGTGACGCTGTCAATCCAACAATATTGAAGGATAAAATTGGCACCTTTGCCATTCCTGGTGTGGGACCATATAAAACGACCCCTTCAATATCTTCCAAGGCATGATAAATGGATTCTATTTTTTGCAAATCCGATTGATACATTTTATCAAGTCCCTGCTCGATAACAAAGTCAACACCTTCTGAAAGCCCGGCGATTCCCGGTAAGTTTGGTGTTCCCGCTTCATAGCAGTCCGGAGCTTTACGTGGCATCGGTAATTGTTCACTAAAATCACCCGTTTCGCCATATTTCCAGACATCTAGACCCGAATCGGGATCATTCAACAGCAATAATCCAATGCCCTGGGGGCCATAAAGGCCTTTATGGCCTGAACAGGCCAAATAGTCGATACCCATTTCTTTCATATTGATGGGAATCGAACCGACGGTTTGTGCTGCATCGATCAAAATCTTTAATCGGTAGGCTTGCGCTAATCGGGATAATCCATCTAAATCCGATAACGTTCCAAAGACATTAGACGCATGATTCCAAATAATCATTTTAGTGTTGGGACGAATTGCCTCTTCAAGTCTTTCAAGTCTACAGCCATTGATCGGACTTCTGTAGATCTTTGTGGTCGATATTCCTTGTTTTTCTAACGCATATAGGGTTCTTGCTACAGCATTATGTTCCAGCGTGCTGGTTATTACATGGTCTCCCGGTTTTAAACTCCCCATGATTACCGCGTTCAATGCTTCTGTAGCATTAGCAGTGAAAACGACCCCTTGTCTGCTTGACATTCCCATGAAATCAGCAATTTTCTCCCTGGTGCAATTTACTAAATTGAGTGCTTCAAGAGAGGATCCATAATTACCTCGTCCGGGATTCGCACTAACATTGCTTAGCATATAATTAACAGCTTCGATCACTCTGGCAGGCTTTGGCCAGCTCGTTGCTGCTTGGTCCAAGTAAATCATCTAGACACCCTCCTTCTCACTCCAATAAATTCTTCTCCATGGTCAGCTGATCCAGTATTCGCAATAAATCTTCTTCATCAAAATAGGAAATTTCGATGCGACCACCCTTTTCTTTGCGAACAATTTTAGCTTTTGTCTGGAGAGAAGACTTCAATTTTGATTCCCAGTGTTTGAACCAAGCGCTTTTTGATCCGTCTTTGCTATCAACTTTCTTTGTAGCCGATTGTTTCCCCTCTGTTGCTGATTGGATCATGCTTTCTAATTGGCGAACGCTCAAGTTCCTATTTATGACCAATTGTGTATAAAATAGTTGTTGCGTTGGCTTTAGAGTGACCAATGCCCTAGCATGTCCCATGCTGATATGACCTTGTATCAGTTCTTGCTGAACTTCTTGCGGTAACTGCAATAAACGTAGCGTGTTACTGATATGAGGCCTGCTTTTTCCCACTTTAATTGCTAATTCCTCTTGTTTATAGTGGAACTCCAAGATCAACCTCTGATACGCATTGGCTTCTTCCAAGGCATTTAAGTCTTCACGCTGTATATTTTCAATCAGTGCCATCTCGGCTACTTGTTGATCATTCAGAAGTCGAATCACCGCCGGTAAACTCGTTAACCCTGCAAAAGCAGCGGCTCTCATCCGTCGTTCACCTGCAATCAGTTCATAACCACTTTCAATGCGTCGAAGAATGACCGGCTCTAAAACACCCACTTGTTGAATGGATTCAGCTAATTCCCGTAAACTCTCTTCATCGAAGTGCCGACGCGGTTGAAAAGGGTTACTTGAGATCTCTTCCAAAGGAATTTGCTGGATCATTTCACCTTCTTGAACCTCTGGTTCTGTAGGTATCAATGTCCCCAACCCGCGACCTAATGCTGTTTTCCTAGGAATGCTCATGCTGAATCACCTCCTGCGCTAATGCTGCATAACTTTCTGCACCCTTGCTTCGTATATCATATAAAGAAATCGGTAATCCGTGACTTGGAGCTTCACTTAATCGAACATTTCTCGGAATTACGGTTTGATACACTTTTGCCCCAAAGTGCTTTCTTACATCCTCAACAACCTGTTGAGCAAGATTGATCCGATTATCATACATGGTCATTAAGATTCCTTCGATTTCCAGTGTTTTGTTCAAATGCCGTTGAACCAAATGTATGGTATTCATTAATTGACTAACGCCTTCTAAAGCAAAAAACTCACATTGGATTGGAATCAAAATTGAATCAGCGGCTGTAAGAGCATTGATCGTCAATAATCCTAAGGAAGGAGGACAATCAATAAAAACATAATCATAATAGGAACGTAAAGAACTGACGGCTTCTTTCAAGCGATACTCCCGACTCAACAAGGCTACAAGCTCAACCTCTGCTGAGGCTAATTCTATTCCCGCAGGAATGATGCTCAATTTTGGCATTGGTGTAGGTAGGATCACTCGATGGGCAGAAACCCCTTCCATTAAGAGATCATACGCATGTACTTTCAGCTTGGTTTTATCGACCCCTAATCCACTGCTACTATTTCCCTGTGGATCCAAATCCAATAAAAGCACTCGCTTGTCAAGTTGGGCTAAAGCTGCACTTAAATTGACGGCGGTCGTACTTTTACCAACCCCGCCTTTTTGATTTGCAATCGCTATGATTTTCCCCAAATAGACCACCAACCTTTTCAAACGATGTGTGTTTAATTCGCGAATGCTTTTTTGAACTCCTGCTCCTACGGTTCAAAATCCCTACCCACAAAACAAAAGATGTTTCACGTGAAACATTAGACAGGTAACCATAAGAGGAGATAACTCCCCAGTGCTAAACTGAACAAGTTCGCTGTAGCAGCAAAAGCAATCGTTCTCCATTTCGAGGTTTCGAGCAATAAGAATAGGAACGCCACAACTTCCACGAGTAAGACACCTGCTTCGGCCAACAAGTAGAACATTAAGGCATAAGATCCTAGGTCGGGACCATGTATCATCAAATTCAGTGCTACTTGCGTTATGACATTAACAATTAAAAAAATTCTCCAGCTTCGTTTATCTCTATAGCCAAAAATCCAGAAAATGATACCCTCAAGTAACAGAGTGAGACCCAGCCTCAAGCACACTAAACCAGCTTCCCGAATCCAAGAGGTTCCAAAAAGTAGTTTCCCCGCCTGTAAATCCAAGGTCATTAAGTTTCGGTAGGTTTGCTTAATAACTCCTTCTAGTGGGAGTGCTACTTTCTTACCTTCCGTTATGTATGACAATTGTCCTTGTTCAAGTGTCTCTCTTGTGAAGGAGCTTCCTGAATAATAATACCGATAATAGGTTTCCCATAACCGCTGTTCTCTCTGCATAGGGAACGTTTTTATGACCCCTTCATGGCTAATGAGCAAAGACACACTCAAATCTTCGGGCGGATTAAGAATAATTACTGTTATTCCGGGAGGCTCAGCCGAATTTGCCATTGCAAACTGGGGAAGAACAAGGAGAAGGCCGAGCAAAAGCATTAACAAAATACTATTTTTACCTTTATTCGTAATTTTCAAACCCCTTTCTTAAGACAACCCGATCCGTTCCTTTTTGCCTATGGTAACACACATTGATTATCAATACAATGCGTATCCTAACATAAAAAACTATTACCAGTACAGAAATTGACCATTCAATTAAGATATGCTACAATATAATCACTACTATTTTTGGAGGAGGGAACTCATTGAAAGAACAAATCATCGCTCGAGTGGATCAATTAAAAGATGAATTGATCGGTCTTTCTCATAAGATTCATGCTCACCCTGAGATTGCCTATACCGAACATCAAGCAGTCTCATTTATCAAAGAAGTTTTAGAAAATCACGGTTTTGTTGTTGAAACCCCTTATGCCGATGTTGAAACTTCCTTCCGTGCTACGAAAAAGGGTAAGGGGTCCGGTCCCAAAATCGCTTTTTTAGCAGAATATGATGCTTTACCGGAAATCGGTCATGCCTGCGGTCACAATATCATTGCTACTTGTTCTACAGGTGCTTTTTTGTCTTTAGCCGAACTAATGGATGATTTCAATGGAGAGATTTCACTGATCGGAACGCCTGCCGAAGAAGCCGGTGGTGGAAAAATCCAACTCTTGCGCAATGGTGGCTTTGAGGGCATTGAATACGCATTGATGATGCATCCCAGTTCAGGAAACAAAGGTCTGGTCAATCGCGGCGGTCGTGCCGCCACCAGCGTCGTTGTGGAATTTTTTGGTAAATCGGCACACTCTTCCGGCCCTCAAGCAGGAATCAATGCTTTAAATGCTCTGATTTCCACTTTTAATCATATTGATATGATGAGACCCGCTCTGCACCCGGGCAGTAACATTAACGGAATTATTACAAAAGGCGGAACCGTCGCGAATGCCATTCCCGATTATGCCGCAGCCTCTTTTTCATTGCGTTCTTCTACTCTTTTGGAACTGGAGAAATTGGTTGATGCAGTCGTTAAGTGCGCCAAAGCCGGTGAATTGCTGGTTGGAGCTCGCTTAGAGGTCAAAGTCGGAGATTTATATGCCGAACGGTATCCCAATTGGCCCATGTGCGAGGCGTTTAAAAACAATATGGAGAGCTTAGGTATGGAAATGGCGGTCGGCAATCCGGTTGGCAACTATGGTTCCTCCGATATTGGCAATGTTTCGATTGTTATTCCCTCGATTCATGATTACCTTCCGGCGTGTCCGAGTGGCGTTAACAGCCACAATGTAGCGTATACCGAATGTGCGAATCAGCCAATGGCCGATACCACTTGTTTATTAGGTGCCAAAGGCTTAGCCATGACTGCGCTTGATATTCTCACCAATGAAGCATTACGAGAACAGATTCAACAATATTTCAAAGAACAAATCCCCGCTGAATACAAAAGCAAGTAAGCTTGATCTATGGCGCTGTAAAAAAAGGAAGACCCCGCTCAAGGGTCTCCCTTTTTTATTGTGCCATTTTCATAACTTGAGGAGCAGCGATGATAAACCACGGGGCAAAAATTTCTGGATTTGTTATTAATTCTTCTGCCAATTGCTCAAAACTGATCCATTTCATTTCCGAAGCTTCTTCTGGATTTGTTTGAAAGTCACCCTTGTAATTTCCAACATAAACATGATCCAACTCATATTCAATAAGGTGATTCTCAAAGACAGCCCGATACACAAAGGAAAAGACTTCTTTTACCGGGCACGAAATACCAGTTTCTTCTTTCAAACGTCGACTCACCGCAGAATCGAGTGTTTCATCAACTCTGGGATGCGAACAGCAGGTATTAGCCCATAATCCACCGGAGTGGTATTTATGTTCCGCTCTTTTTTGAATCAACATATGCTTGCCGTTCACTAAAAACACGGAGAACGCGCGGTGCAGCCATCCCTTTTGATGCACTTCAAGCTTTCCGGCTGTACCACACTCCCGGTCAAAGAGATCCACTAAAACCAATTGATCTTCCATAAAAATCCTTTCTTTCTGGCAGGCTCGCAATTAAAGCGGTTTGTTTTTAACGCTTCCGGCTCCGCGAGGGTATTTGATCGGTGTTTGACGTATTTTTTTGACCGACAATAAGCGTCGCTCCTGTTCACTATAGGGAAGAAGGAAACAACAGTCTCGCTCGGCTTTTCCCCCTAAAACCTGGAGTGCTTTTTGAGAGTCCGCAAGTTCTTCGGTTAGTGAAGGTCCTTTCATGGCGACAAAGCGCCCCCCGGTGCGAACATACGGGAGACAATACTCCAATAAAACCGGCAGAGGTGCCACCGCCCTTGCTACTGCCAAGTCATAACGCTCTCTGTAAAGTGCATTGTGTGCGCCATCCTCGGCCCTTTGATGAACCAACGTTGCAGTGAGTTCCAGCCGGACGAGTAATTCCTGTAAAAAATCAAGTCTCTTTCGTAAGGAGTCCAATAAAGTCAAATGTAAATTGGGTTCCATGATCAGCAACGGCACCCCAGGAAAGCCTGCTCCGGTTCCAATGTCGATAACCGACATACTTGGACGCAAATTGATCATTTGTAAAACGGAAAGGGAGTCGATAAAATGCTTCTCCATGACTTCTTCTTCGTCAGTTAAGGCTGTTAAATTGACTTTTTCATTATATTCTATGAGGAAATCTCCATAGAGAGAAAAGCGCTGGAGATGCTTGTCCTGTAAGTCTATCCCAAGTTCTGCCGCTCCCTTGCTTAATCTTTCCAGAATTTCTTTCTTCATACCTGTTCTCCTTTTCGTCGTTGCTGCTCCAGCCATATCATCAACACTGAAATATCGGCCGGGCTCACCCCAGATATTCTCGAAGCTTGTCCGATACTGCGGGGTTGTATTCGTTGCAATTTTTCTCTGGCCTCTTTGGATATTCCATGGATTTCTAAATATTCTGCGCTTGCTCCCAAGGGCATATCCTCCATGCGTTGTTGGCGTTCAACCTGCTCCTTTTGTTGCTTGATATAACCGGAATATACGATTTCGATTTCGATCTGTTCTAAGATCTCCAATGGCAATGATGCCAGTTCTTGATCAAAACGAAGCAGAAAATGAATCGACAGCTGGGGACGCCGTAATAACGAAGCCAAAGACGCTCCGTGCTCTAACGGAGTTGTTTCTGCCGCTCGAAGGGCTTGATTCAATTCTTCTGAGGGTGGTAGAAATGTCTTTTCCATGCGCGCGATTTGTTCATCTACTAAACGGATCTTTTGCAAAAAATGCTGATATCTCTGTTCGGAAATCAAACCAATTTGATACCCGTATTCCGTAAGCCTTCGGTCGGCATTGTCCTGCCTTAATAAAAGCCGATATTCAGAGCGTGCAGTCATCAAGCGATATGGCTCATTGGTCCCTTTCGTAATCAAATCGTCGATCAGGACCCCAATATAACCCTCAGAACGCGTAATTACGAATGGTTCCTGCTCTCGCAGTGCCAAAACTGCATTGACGCCGGCCATAAATCCTTGAGCAGCTGCTTCTTCATAACCGGAGGTCCCATTTAATTGCCCCGTCGTATAGAGTCCCCGAATGCTCTTCAGTTCCAGTGTAGCCTTCAATTCTAAAGGATCGATACAATCATATTCTATGGCATAACCGGGACGCATGATTTCTACTTCTTCCAAGCCGGGAATCGAGCGCAAAAAGGCTAATTGAACATCAATTGGCAAGCTTGTCGACATCCCTTGCACATACATTTCATCGGTTTCCATACCGGTTGGCTCAATAAAAAGCTGATGACGGTCTTTATCGGCAAATCGCATGACTTTATCTTCAATACTGGGGCAATATCTCGGACCGGTACCTTCGATTGCACCGCTAAACAAAGGTGCTCTATGGATGTTGCTACGAATGATTTTATGGGTTTCTTCTGTGGTCCAGGTCAACCAGCAACTTTTGACAGGCAGAGTAGGGTAGGGGGAATCAAACCCAAACCGAAGTGGAATCTCTTCAGCGGGTTGTTCAATCATTTTCTCATAATTTAACGAGTTTCCGGCTACTCGAGCCGGTGTTCCGGTTTTGAATCTTCGTATTGGCAAGCGAAGTCTTTGTAAACATTGACTCAAGCGAACAGAGGGTTTGAGGCCATCGGGGCCGGAGCTTTCCGTATAATCACCGATGATGATCTTTCCCATTAAGAAGGTTCCCGTAGCAAGAATCACTTTAGGCGCCGTGTAAGTTAACCCCAATTCAGTGATCACACCTCGGATTTCTTGGTTTTCGACGACAAGATCTTCCACCAATGCTTGTTTTAAAGATAAATTTGCTTCTTGTTCCAAAATATTTTTCATATACCGCAAATATAAAACACGATCCACTTGCGCCCTTAAGGATTGAACTGCCGGACCTTTACTGGTATTTAAGCGGCGCATTTGAATCGAACAGGCGTCCGTTGCTTTACCGATTTCTCCGCCCAATGCATCCAGTTCTCGAATCAAATGGCTTTTGGCCGGTCCTCCCATGGCAGGATTGCAGGGGAGTTGTGCGATAAAATCCAGACTGATGGTAAGAAGGAGGGTTCTAGCCCCCATTCTTGCTGCAGCTAAAGCAGCTTCACATCCGGCGTGACCCGCACCGACTACAATCACATCATAATCAAATGTCATGCGTATTGAATCTCCCCTCTCATTTTCCCACACAAAATTGCTCAAAGATGGTTCGAATGATTTCTTCCGATGCCACCTCTCCAAGGATAGAAGCCAATGATTGATACGCCTCTTTGAGATGAATAACGTAACAGTCTTCTGGCCATTGCAATCGGATTGCCTCTTTACAGGCCTTCAATTGCTCAATGGCCTTAGAAACCTTTTCCTGGTGCCATATTCGAGTTAATACAGGTTGGTTTTTGCTAAATGCTTTTCCGGAAAAAACCGCTTGACGCATGGCTTCCCGTAAAAGATGTAATCCCTGACCCGGAGCTGCAGCAATCAAAACCGGAGACTGCTCAACCCCCATCTCGGTCAAAGATTCCATAAGCATTGTTCCATCGGAGACATCGGTTTTATTGATTACCGGAATCATCGGTCTTTTTTTGATCAATTCAAGTAACTCGTGGTCTTCGGATTGCAGTGTTTCGTTCGCATCGATCACCCAGAGTATCAAATCGGCAGAATCAATGGCTGAGCGGGTTCTTGCCATGCCGAGTTGCTCGATTTCGTCCTCACTTTCGTGGAGACCTGCGGTATCGACCAGGCGCAATACAATACCATCTAAGCTCAACCGCTCTTCCAAAACATCTCGGGTGGTACCGGCTCTTGCAGTCACAATGGCTCGATCTTCTCCTAGTAAACTGTTCAACAGAGAGGATTTCCCCACATTAGGTCGCCCTGCAATGACTACTTTGATGCCTTGGCGTATCAAGCGTCCTTGTTGAGCGGTTTCTGCTAATTCTTCTAGTTGAATCAGAAGTTCATCCAAAACCCTTTGCATGGCATCATGGTCCAAAGAATCATAGTCTTCGGGGAAATCTAGACTCACTTCCACCGCTGCAATCAAATTCAAAATTCGTTGAAGAGCTTTCCTTAAGAAACGACCCAAAAGACCGTCCAATTGCTCCATTGCTTGCGCAGCACCGGCGCTACTGTCGGCTTGAATCAAATCCATGACGGCTTCCGCTTGAGTCAAGTCCAGTCTGCCGTTTAAAAAAGCTCTTTTGGTGAATTCTCCGGCTTCTGCCGCAGAAACGCCTTGTTCATACAAGAGCTGAATCACTTTTTGCAAGACTAGAACTCCCCCGTGAGTTTGAATTTCAACTACATCTTCTCCGGTATAACTATGCGGTGCTTTAAAATAAAAGCCTATAACTTCATCGATTTTTTGTTGCTGTTTTGGATCCACGACATAGCCATGATATACTTTCCGAGGTTTCATTTTTTTATCTTTTAGTCCGGGAAGTGATAAAATCTTTTGAGCTCGTTGCAGGGCTTCCGGTCCGCTGATTCTAATAATGCCAATTCCGCCTTCTCCGGGCGGTGTGGAAATGGCAGCTACTGTTTCCGCTTGATTCCACATTTTATCCCTCCTCGTTTCGTTGTTTCAATATAGAGCAGCATAGCACGTCTTTTAAACACGCTATGCTGCTCAATTGTTGCCCCCTTAAGCAGGAAGCGCATTATACTCTTTTGTAAATAACCACGTGACGATACGATTCTTCTCCGCTGCTTTCGGTATAAACATGATCGTTCTCTTGTAAAGCCATATGGATCAAGCGTCTTTCCCTTGCTGACATCGGCTCTAAGGCCACCGATTTACCGGTTTGTTCCACTTCATCGGCTAATCTTTTGGCTAAACGCAACAGCGTTTCTTCACGGCGTTTTCGATAATCTCCAACATTGAGAGTCAATCGAATCCGATCATCATGATCCTTGTTGGCAACGACCGTCAATAGATATTGGAAAGCGTCTAATGTTGCGCCACGTTTCCCGATAAGGATCCCTAAATCATCTTCGTCTCCGCTTAAGTCAACTAAAATACCATCTTCTTCGACCCTAACATTGACGCGGCATTTCAATTTCATTGCTTGAATGATTTGTGTAGCATAATCATATGCC
>CAZAFY010000013.1:0-14275 GCA_964484445.1 uncultured Eubacteriales bacterium | reverse complement strand
CATTCTCACCCTGTTTTAACAGCTCTTCTAAACGAGCACCGCGATTTAGACGGAATTTGGTTTCGTCATCTAAGTCGGAACCGAACTGTGCAAAGGATTTGAGTTCACGATATTGAGCCAATTCAGATTTCATACGCCCGGCAACTTGTTTCATTGCTCGGATCTGTGCATCTCCACCAACACGGGAAACCGAAATACCAACGTTCATCGCCGGACGTTGTCCCGAGAAGAAAAGATCACTTTCCAAGAAAACCTGACCATCGGTAATGGAAATGATATTTGTGGGAATATACGCTGAAACATCTCCGGCTTGGGTCTCAACGAGCGGTAAAGCCGTCAAAGATCCCCCGCCTAATTGGTCAGAGAGTTTTGCTGCTCGTTCTAATAAACGAGAATGTAAGTAGAAAACATCGCCAGGGAAAGCTTCACGACCCGGGGGACGTCGCAACAGCAAGGAAACGGTACGGTATGCAACCGCATGTTTTGATAAATCATCATAGATGATCAAAACATGTTTTCCCTGATGCATAAACTCTTCACCAATTGCACATCCCGCATAAGCAGAGATATACTGCAATGCCGGTGGTTCCGATGCCGAAGCTGCAACAACAATAGAATACTCCATAGCACCGTAATCTTCAAGTTTCTTGACAACACGTGCTACACTGGAAGATTTTTGTCCAATCGCAACATAGATACAAATGATATCTTTGCCTTTTTGATTGATAATGGTATCAATAGCTAGGGCTGTTTTCCCGGTGCCACGGTCACCAATGATCAATTCGCGTTGTCCACGACCGATGGGGGTCATAGAATCTACCACTTTTAAGCCTGTAGCTAAAGATTCAAATACAGGTTGACGATCAATGATGCCGGGAGCCAAGGTTTCAATTGGACGAAACCCTGTAGAAGCAATCGGGCCTTTGCCGTCGATTGGTTCGCCTACCGCATTGATAACCCGGCCAATCAAGGCCTCTCCCACGGGAACTGACATAACTCGTCGAGTTCCACGTACTGTTTGACTTTCCTTGATATCCTCTTCAGGTCCTAATAAAATACAACCGACACTGTCTTCTTCTAAGTTCATAACCATGCCATATACGCCGTTTTCAAACTGTAAGAGTTCGCCGGCCATAGCATTCTTTAAACCATAAATACGCGCAATACCGTCTCCAACTGTTAAGATGGTTCCGACTTCTTCAACGGATAACTTCTCTTCATATCCTTGTATTTGGCGTAACAGAATCGCGCTAATCTCTTCTGGTTTCAAGTGCATTCAAGTCACTCCGTTCTTCTGGTTTTCCTTTATTGTTTTGATCCGAACTAGAACACTTCGCCAAAGTTAACGGAACTGAGGCAATAAAACCTCGCGCATTTTGTCCAAACGCCGGCGGATCGTACTGTCAAAAACAGTGTCTTCAACCTGGATTCGAATTCCACCTAATAAATCGGGGAGCACATGAATCTGTAATCGAATTTCTTTGTTGTACTCTTTCCGAAGCTTCTCTATTAAGCGTTGCTCCTCTTCCTCGGTCAACGGATTTGCGGTAGATACTTTGACCACGATAATCCCTTGCTCCTCCAATTGGAGATTCCTGAATTGTTCTAAGACTTCTTCTAAAATATCGCTGCGCCCTTTTTCTAAAATCAGCATAAGAAAACTGGCCGTTTCAGGCATAAAGGGTTGTTCTAAAACTTCTTGAACCCCTTGTAATTTAGACAGCGGTTTTATCTGAGGATGTTGCCAAAAAAGCAAAACCTCTGGATAAGATTGTAATAACTCCGACAATTGCTCCATTTGATGAAGAATTGCCTCAACTTTCCCGGTAGCGGTAGACGCTTGATAGATTGCGGAAGCGTACTGTTTTGCAACGATACTATTCTTCATCTAATCGTCTCCTCTACTTTGAATGAACTCGTTGACTAAACGTCGATTCGTCTCCGAATCCATTCGATCTCCGATCAACTTCTCAGCTGCCGCAATCGCTAACTCAACGATTTCACCCTTCAGTTGTTGGAAGGTTTGTTCTTTTTCGGTCAGAATTTCCTGCTGTGCTCTGACAATGATTTGCTGTGCATCGCTCTCGGCTTTTTCGTGAGCATCTTGAACGATTTTTTCACCCTGCTGATGAGCACGATTCATGATTTGTTGTGCTTCGCCACGAGCGTTTAACAACATTTTCTCATATTCGGCTTTCATTTGTAGAGCAGCTTCTCTCTCAGCAGAAGCTCCCGTGACAGCATTGCGAATCTCTTCTTCTCTTTTCGCCATCATTGCAGTAACCGGTTTATAAAGAATCTTATAAAGGATTACCAGCAGAATCAAAAAATTGATGATTGTAAAGATAACATCTGCTGAAATATCAATCATGGGTTTATATTCCATGGTAACCTCCTTATAGGTCTATATCTGATAACATTTTTACATTAAGGTTGGTCCTTGATGTTACGTTAGCCGACCAAACCTACGAGGGGATTTAAGAGAACTAAAATCAAAGCGATGATCAAAGAATAAATTCCTGTGGTTTCGGCCATAGCTTGACCTAACAACATAGTTTGGGTAATATCGCCACGTGCCTCGGGTTGACGACCTACAGCTTCAGCACCTTTACCAGCAGCATAACCTTGACCGATACCAGGTCCTAAACCAGCGATCAAACCAATACCAGCACCAATAGCCGATCCGGCTAAAACAATTGCGCGACCCATAATTAAAGCTTCATTCATGATAGAAAACTCCTTTCAATTAACCCTATCCGATTCTCGGTGGGTACCATTAACCTATAGCAATGGCAACGAAGACCATTGTAAGCATAGTGAAAATAAAACTCTGAATTGCCCCGGCAAAGATATCGAAGTATATGTGGAACGGTAGTGGTAAGACAAGTTTCAAAAAGAACGGTAGGGCTAAATAAATCAAGCTTAAGATAACACTACCACCAAACATGTTTCCGAACAAACGGAAGGATAACGAAACCGGTTTCGACAACTCACCCACAATATTGATTGGCAGGAAAAACGGAAATGGTGACAAATATCCTTTGAGATACGTGATGAGACCATTGGACTTGATGTTATAATAGTGCAGCATAAACACGGTCATCAGAGCGAGCCCTAATGTGGTGTTCAAGTCGGCGGTTGCTGGTCTTAATCCAATGAGTCCACTAATGTTGTTCAGAAAAATGAACGGTAAAAGTGCAATGACATAAGGTGCAAACCAAGCGTTTTTTTCTCCCATCGCCTGCTTTACCAGACCTTGAATAATGGAAACCCAGAGTTCGGCAAAGTGTTGTTTCCCCTTGGGAAACTTTTGTAGATTTCTTGTTGAAAACCACGCTGCAAAAATCAGGATACCCATGATGATCCATTGATTTCGCAGGGTCTCGGTGATTGGATACCCTCCAATACGGAATAGTATCTGTGGACCTGTAATATTGAGTTCTCCCATGTACTAACCCCCTTTCTGGTTAGAATGAGTACTGTTATTCGCTAATTTACCGAAGTAACGGATCAGTGTTTCAACGGCTAAGGTCAATTTAACAGCAAACAAAGGTGGAATAGCAGCGACAAATGCACTTAATCCAAACCACGGATGTAACAATAGAATCACAAGCATGACGGCTACCGTTAAGAAACGGACCAAATAGCGAAAGAATGCGAACTTCTGTGCTTCTTGAGGAGGTTTCTCCACAGTTCGTTGAACATCCAATGCTAATAAACGAAAATTGAGAAACGAAATCAGTCCGCCAATCAATGCTCCGGCGGCTGCAGAAGGATTAAACCAGATCGTACTCGCAACAAGCACGAAGGTCATGATCAAAATAGCCTTTGCATACCTACGCCAAGTAGCCCAATACTCTTGAAGGTTTGGTTCCATTTCCAACTCACATCCTCGTGAGAGGAACAATGAAAGGTTCCGGCGCTTGTTTTCGATGACAGAAGGCATATTCGATTGCCTCGACTATGCGACGGCAGGCTTGTCCATCGCCATATGGATTGACTGCCTGCTGCATCTGCAGATACCGATTTTTGTCTTGTAGGAGCGAATTCGCTTCTTTGACGATCAGTTCTTCATCGGTTCCCACCAAAAGAACAGTCCCTGCTTCAACGGCTTCCGGTCTCTCGGTGACATCTCTCAAAACCAAAACCGGTTTTTTCAAAGCCGGAGCTTCTTCTTGAATTCCACCGGAATCTGTTAAAATCAAATAGCTGCGAGCCATAAGGTTATGCATATCATCGGGGTCTAAAGGATCGATCAAATGAACTCGTGATAAGTCTTGTAGTCGTGGCAGAACAACTTCTTGGACAGCTGGGTTTCGATGCACCGGCCAGACTACCTCAATATCTTCGTTTTCTAGAACCAGTCTTCTCACTGCATTTGCTATATGCAACATGGGTGTTCCTAAATTCTCTCTGCGATGAGCCGTGACCGTCATTAACTTTTTGCCGATATCTAGCTGATTCAAAGATTCCTCTCTGAAGTTGTACTCTTCTTTAATGGTATACGCCATGGCATCGATGACGGTATTTCCCGTAACAAAAATTTTCTCGTCGGGCACTCGCTCGGTGAGCAAATGTTCTCTTGCCAAGGGCGTGGGTGCGAAGTGAAGATCTGCTAAGCGACCGGTCAGTTGCCTGTTCATCTCTTCCGGAAAAGGAAAATATTTATCATAGGTTCTTAGGCCGGCTTCCACGTGACCAATTGGGATCTGATGAAAATAAGCGATCAGTGCACCAATAAACGTGGTCAAGGTATCACCGTGAACCAAGATCAAGTCCGGTTTGGATTTTTCCATAACCCCTTCCAGACCCTCTAAGGCACGAATCGCAACCCCGGTCAGGGTTTGTCTTTGCTGCATAATATTCAGATCATAATCCGGGGTGATCTCAAAGGAATGCAGAACTTGGTCCAGCATCTCTCGGTGTTGGGCTGTTACACAGACTAAGGATTCGACAAAAGGTGATTTTTCCAGTGCCTTCACTAAGGGAGCCATTTTGATTGCTTCCGGTCTGGTGCCAAAAATTGTCAAGACTCTTGTTTTCTTTCCGATTTCCAACTCTTCACCTCCTATGAATCTCGTTTTCTGCGTTTCAATTCTTCCTGTAACTCTTTACGAAAATTGTTGCCATACCCTTTTGTATCATCGTCAATTTCCTTGACACGGATGGTACGGGCAACAACAAACATGATCATGCCCAGTAAACCAACAGAAAAAGCAATGATCCTACCTTGAACATTGTTGATTTCCACGGCAGCCAAACCCAAACAAGTCGATATTGCATATAGCCAAAGTACAGTTTGTTTCTGTGTTAGGCCATTATCGTATAGAATATGATGAATATGCTGTCGGTCGGCTTTCATTGGTGAATTACCGGCTTTGATTCGATTGAAGAAAACTACGAGAGTATCTAAGAGTGGTAAGCCCAAAGCCAGCAACGGGACGAACATGGTGGCAAATGTTGCACCTTTCATGGGTCCTTTGATCGATAAGCAAGCTAAAACAAAGCCTATAAAGAGAGCACCTGCATCGCCCATGAAAATCTTTGCCGGGTGAAAATTATAGAAGAGAAACCCTAAGCATGCTCCTGCTAAAGCCACAGCCATGACGACGACGTCATAATAACTCATTCTCCAAGCGACAATCATCAGGGTGACAGAGGCTATGGCTGCTGTTCCGGCTGCTAAGCCGTCGAGACCATCGATAAAATTCACCACATTTGTTACTGTTACGATCCATAAAACCGATAAAGGTACGCTAAAAGCTCCTAAAGCAATATACCCGGAGGAAAAAGGAATGCCAATACCTTCAATTACAATGCCACTCTTAACCGCCAAAACCGCACATGCAATTTGGATGACCAAACGCAACTTTGCCGAGATGTCCATTTTATCGTCGATTGCGCCAACCAACATTAAAATGGTGCCTCCCACCAAAATACCCAACATCTCTTTACTGATGGGTATGAATAAAGTGCAGGCTACCAGAAATGCAAAATAGATTGCGACGCCACCGAGATAAGGGATAGCGATCTTGTGGGTTTTTCTTGGATTTGGTTTATCCATGATTTTGAAGCGTTGAGCCAATTTCATGGCGATTGGTGTAAAACAAATCACTAAGAACAATGCAGTACTAAAGGTAAATAATATCTCAATCAGGGAAAGATTTGTTCCGTTCATATAGTACCTCACACCGAAAATAGTATATCATAGTATACAATTTTGTCAATTCGTACATAGACAAGTGAATTTTTTCACTGGGTCAGTTTTAGTCGGTGGCTTGTTGTAGATGGTTGATTTGATGAAGCGGAATCCCTGCTTCGTCTAATAAGCTCTTTGACAAATCGTCGGGATACCCATCTTCATAATAAATGGCTGAAACATGACAATTGATCAGCATCTTCGCACACAGAACGCATGGGAATGAAGTGGTATAGCAGGTAGCTCCGTCGATGCTGATCCCCGCAATGGCTGCCTGAATAATGGCATTTTGCTCCGCATGAACCGCGCGACAGATTTCGTGTCGCTGACCGGAAGGAACGTTCTCTTGTTCTCTTTTGCAACCAACCTCTTCACAATGGGCTAATCCGCTGGGAGAACCGTTGTATCCGGTCGACAAAATTCGTCGATCCTTCACTAAAATCGCACCGACCTGTCTTCGTAGGCAGGTTGATCGTTTTGCCACCACCGAAGCTATTTCCATAAAATACAAGTCCCAAGATGGTCTCATATCTTCACCTCATTCTTTTGATTCGATTAACTATGTTAGATTTGACAATAACAATAAAAAAACCTTCCTCTAATGACTTTATGAAGGAAAAAGGGTTCTGTACGTTTTAGAAGGAATATAACGGTAGAAGATTTGCTCATCATGAAATGGAGGGGAAACTATGGAGAAAGCTCGATCAAGAATCCGTCACTTACAGAAGAAGCTCGAAATCCTTCAGCTCGACTGTGCGATTTATACTCTGGGTGCTAACATGCAGTATCTACTGAATGATCCCACCTTACGGTATCATCGAACCGGGTACAGCAAGATGTCCCAGGGCTCCGGGTATTTCAGTGGCTTGAACTTACCGACTCGATTGTTAGTCATTCCTGCTCAAGGAACTGCCTTTATTCTGTGTCACCCAGACGAAGAAGAAGATTGTCTACATTATGGTCTCAATGTCTATTCCAGCTTCTGGAGCCATTATCCTTATCATTGGAGAAAACACTGCAAAGGAAAAAGAATCGCCCTTGGAGCCGATGCGTATCAAGGCTTATCGGATCTTTTCCTCCATTTTGATGCAACCCTTGAAATCGTTCCGGGAGAAGCATTATCGGATGACCTGCGAATGATCAAAGATGCAGATGAAATCGCAACACTACGAAAAGCCGCTCTACTCACCGATGCAGTCATGGAAGCTACGATTCCCTTGCTTATAGAAGGTAGCCGTCCGATGGATATTGAGGCTTTCATCCAAGAAGAAGGTCGTCGTGGTGGCGCAAGCGATGTTTCTTTCCCCGCTGCCTGTATCTACACACGGCCAGGACATCTTTCTGCGCAAGAACGGATCGGTTACCCCAAAGACTTACCTCTCAATGGAAATACGGGTATTGCATTTGATTTCGGATTTGTAGTAGATGGCTACTGCTCGGATTATGGGCGCTCTTTTTACAGAGGTGAACCCCCCATTGAAATTGCCAAGGCTTACGAGGCTCTTCAAGATGGCCAACAAGAAATGGTGAAACAATTGAAACCTGGTGTCCATCAAGTTCGTGACATTGACCGATTGATCCGTGAAGTCGTCACTGCACAAGGATTCGGCTCCCGCATGCTTTATGGAGATACAGGGATTTGTGGACATCAAATCGGAATCGATGTTCATGAGGATCCCTGGCTATTGAACAGCGAAACCATGATTCTTCAACCCGGTATGGTATTCTGCGCTGAACCAAAAATTTGGTTTCCGGGAGAATGCTACATGCGTGTTGAAGATATGATCTTGATTACCGAAACCGGTGCTGAATTTTTGACCAACTTCTCAAGGACTCTCTACCGATTAACTTAATACGAAACCTCTCAGGAACAAACGTTCTTGAGAGGTCTTTAAATTTATTCTACAGCAAAAGGATCTAATTCTGGGTCTGAACTCCATATATACTCGATGCGATTAGCGATTTCATGCGCTTTTTCTATACCGAACTGATCAGCGATGAATGTTAGTGCCATATCGGTGCCAGCAGATACTCCGGAGGACGTATAGAACTTGCCATCGACAACAAAACGTGCTTTGTTTTGCCACAACACTTTGTCATCTTGACCGGTGGCCCAAGCATAAGCCTTTTTATTGGTTGTCGCTTTCTTTCCCGTAAGCACCCCGGCTTTGGCTAGTAAGGCGGATCCTGTGCATACAGAAAGGCAGAGCGACGAATTCTCAATAAAGGTTCGCAATTTGGTAATAAAAGCTACATCTTCTACTAAAGTGCGTGTTCCCACTCCTCCAGGAATGAAAAGCACATCGGAAGAAGCGACTTCGTTGAGTATCTCCGTCATGATTAAAAAGCCTTGCGCACTTCGAATCGGTCCACCCTCGAAAGAACAAAAACTCATTTCGATCCCTTCTGCTTTCGAAAAAACTTCTACAGGACCAAATACATCGAGAGCTTCGAATCCTTCAAAGAAAAGGATCTTAATCTTCATGGTTTTCATGAGGGTAAAAAACTGCACGATCAGCCGGATTTAAGAATTCTTCGACTTCAAACTTGTAGCCTTCTGGGCCAACGAACATTAGCGATTTGATTTGTAATGCTTCACTGAGATGCGGTGGATTAGAGAATTCAATTCCGGCTTTTTCCAGACGGGTGACCATTTCTTCAAAGTTAAGAACAACAAAACTCGTCAAAACACCGTCTCTAGTCGTTGCTTTGCAGGCTCCACGACTGCGATCGACAGCTCCCAAATAAGAGCCGGGGCAGATTTGATAAATCTTCGACCATTTCTGATCACAAACCAACGGGAGTTGCAGAACACCTTCAAAAAAATCACAAGCAGCTTTCAAATCATCAAAATAAATAAAACTGATTTTCCCATACGCATTTAATAGTGACATTGTCTCTCCTCCTACTTTATAGTGGTTTACTAAATAAAATAACGCGATTCGTATTGGTGCCAATCGAATTGTTGGAGATCCCCCAAATATTGGCTGTTTTCGTGAATTGTTGACGATTGATATAGGTTGCAATCGGTTCCAGGCCGGCTTTTTGGATTAGGGGAAACACATAATCATCAAGACGGATCTTGCCTTTCCTCACTTCACCTACTTCAAAGGCGCCATACCCTCCGGGCACTAAGATACGTCTAAACTCCTCGAACACGCTTTGCATTGCTTCTGACCAATGATCAATAGAACGGTATTGTGTTAAATTCAAAGCCACTTGCTCGGTATTGATATGATTAAACCAACATCGTAGCCAATTATCGTGATGATACTGTACCTGATCTAAAAACGGTGGTGATGTCACGATCAAGTGAACCTGGTTCGCAGGAATTAGATAAGTATTGGCAGCATCTTGATTTAAAAACTCGCCTCCAATGCCGGGCCAAGGGTTGGGGACCTCTTTTAAGAGGGCTTTGGTTTTTTTGTAGATAATACTTTTAACATCACGATATTCATCGGTGGGGTTTTTATATTTTTCGTTGATTTTTTTCTGCCGTTCTGGTGTTACCGCTTGATTCGGCGGTAACGTATAAACCGAGAAAAAACCTTTGGAGTGACCAGTTAACCGGTTGGTTGCCACCATTCGTATCCATTGGTCAACTCGATCCTCCGTTCCTTGCAGACGCTTTTGCAGTAAGTAAGATTTCAACGCCCGGATCTCACTCAAGGTTTGGGGTGAGAAAAACACCTCGACCTCAGGTTCATCTTCTTCTTTCGGAATGATACGCGTGAGGTCGATTTCCTGTAATCGTCTTTGAACTGCATCTAAGGGGGGAGGGTTTGTTCTTGGTTCCGCTAAAACTTTCATCAAAGGATTAATATCATTGGCTATGAATCTACGCCCCATGAGGGTGGCTTGGATGGCTGTTGTACCTCTCCCGGCATAGGGATCATAGACGATTTCGTTTTCTTTTGAGAAACGCGAAATGAAGAATTCGGGCAATTCTGCTTTAAAGCATGCACGATATGAAATTTCATGTAAGGAACACATTTGCCGTTGCTTGGCGGTCCAGAGTTCCGTGTCGATAACAGGATATCTTCCTGGGTAGATTGTATTCATGTATAACCTTCCTTAAAATCAAGTCTCGTTTCTTTTCTGCACCGAGAGCGCAAAACCCTTTCCCCAACGCGTGGGAAAGGGTTTTGCTTAAAGATTATGGAATTGATGATACATATACTAAATTAGGAGGAAATCGTATGACGGACCAAGCATTGTATCAAAAAGCAGTTGAACAATTAAAATATTCCTATGCACCTTACTCTAAGTTTGCTGTCGGTGCTGCCTTATTGACCGAAGATGGAAAACTCTTTACCGGTTGCAATATTGAAAGTGCCGCATATAGTGCTACAATCTGTGCTGAACGAACTGCCTTAGTGAAAGCGGTTTCCGAAGGAAATCGAAAGATCGCTTCTCTCGCTGTAGCTTCCTCCTCCGGAGATCTCACCTTTCCCTGTGGGATCTGCAGACAGATGCTGGTTGAGTTCAACCCAAACATGCGAATCATTGTGGGTGATCAGCAAGGGAAGTTGAAGGTTTTCTCACTCAATGAACTGCTCCCTGAAGCTTTCACCGCACAAGAATTGGACAAAGACTAATACTTCATCTCATCGGGTAATTTTCGTAGTTCATAGGCCATGACTTCTGCCATGCCCCTTTGACGAAGTTTTTCAGCAATCTCAGCTGCTGTCTTTTTACGGAAAGGCAGCTTTTCTTCTGTGGCTAATCTACCAATCAGCTTTGCTACCAGGATTGCATCCAATTGAATCGTGCGCGGGTTCAGTTTATCTAAAGTATCCCAATAGGTATGACCAAATCCTCGAGGAGCTCCCCCGTTATTGGTGGGGTTACTAGACGCATAGGATCCGGAAGGAAAACCCACCGCACTAAAATGATACATATCACTGTAGGTGCCGATAGCATCACCTACGCGAACATGACCTTCGTGCATCTGGCCAAATAATTGTTTTAACCAAGCCAAATCTTCGGACCAACCTTGTAAGGTCATACGACCGAAATAGCCGTTACCGGCGCAATCCAAATTCAGCATAAAGACAATATTTTCGTCTTTATGCGCACGAACATACGCCTCCGACCCCAAAAGGCCCATCTCTTCTTGAGCGAAGCCAATAAACCGAATCGTTCTGTCAAGTCTCCCCTTCTGGGTTGCTAAAGCACGAGCCGCCTCCATGATAACGGCGATGCCGGTTCCATTGTCTACGGCTGCCGGGCTTATGTCATGGCCATCGTAATGACCGCCAATCACAATGATTTCATCAGGTTTGGTTTTCCCTCGAATCTCACCCACTGCATTGTAACTGGTAGTAGGTCCCGATTGATTATTCGACCAAATCTTTAGTCGAATTGGGCCTTTTTTCCCCGCTCTCAAAATTTCCATTCCGGTTTCCAACGACACTGAAATCACCGGTACTTCACAATTTTGACCAAATCTGGCGGATCCGGTTTCCGGCAAACCGCCTCCTTCGCCACGCATCCAGATGAACCCGATTACTCCTGCTTCAACGGCACGCCCCAGCTTTTCACCGCGGTGCATTCCTCGGTGATAAAAAGCCGGATTGGCTGTACTGACCATGGCGATAGCCCCTTTTAATTGTTCACGATAATCTGCATAAGTTTGAGGATCACCATCGCCCAAATAGACTAATGGAGCTTCCACTTCACCAGCCGGACAATTTGGCAAAGCAATACAATCCATTGGTTTTTCTAAGGGGGAAGTCATCTGAAGAGTTGTTTCTTTGCGGATCCAACCGTGACATTGGAAAGGCTCTGTCCACGCTTTATCGACTCCTAATTCCAAAAGCCTTTCTGCCAAGAAACGACCGGCTCCGCGTTCTTGGTCACTGCCACCAAAGCGTGACCCATATTCGGTTACCAGTTCCTCAATAAAATCTGCTCCGGCTCGAGAAGCATATAGTTCTGCTAAGATTCGATCGTCCATGTCTTTCCAAAAATCTCTCATTTGACCCACTCCTTCGATTTATTCTTTAGTCTCTTTTCGTTTTTCATCCTCAAAATCCTTCAAAAAAGCGACCGTATTCGGGCTTGATTCCGAATACGGTCGTTCGCTATTAATAGCTTATAACTTTTTTGGGACACTTGTCAACGCATAAATGACAAGCGATACACTTGCTATGATCGATATGGTGAATTTGTTTTAACTCGCCATCAATGGCATTAACCGGGCAGTTTCTGGCGCAGATCGTGCAACCAATACATCCCTCACCAATCACCGGTTTCTTATGTTTCTTGTTTTCTTCTAAGATGAGTGCCTTCGTTGGACATTTGCTGACACACAATCCACAACTGCGGCATTTATCATAATCGATGACTGCCACATTCTTTAATTTCCGCGGATTCGGCCAAGGATCGTTGTCGGGGTCTTTCACAATGTGAATGGCACCAAAGGGACACGTCTTTTCACAAATACCGCAGGCAATACAGCCTGTAGCACACCCGGTTTTTCTGGTATCAACGCCGGTGTCTTGAGAGGAACAGTTGACATGAACTGCAGAGTCTTTGGGAACCACAATGAAAAGTTGTTTCGGGCATTCCTTTACACATTTACCGCAGTTTTGACATTTATCTTCGTCGATGACCGGGATCCCCTTTTCGTTCATGGTAATGGCATCGAAGGGGCAAACTCGAACGCAATCGGCAAATCCCAAACACCCGTAAGCACAGGATTCGGTTCCACCACCGAGAAGATTGGCTGCACGACATGTTTCAATACCGGTGTATTGACCTCTTTGATCACAATCTCCGCTACACATGAGTGCTGCAACTTTGACAACACCTTCCGATGATACGGTTTGACCCATGATCTGACCCACTGCGGCAGCAACTCGCGCTCCCCCTACAGGGCAGGCCTCAACCGGCATCTTTCCCGCAGCTATGGCTACTGCTAAGCCGGCACAACCGGGGTAGCCACAGGCTCCGCAGTTCGCGCCCGGTAAAGCATTGATAATGGCTTCTACCTTCGGGTCCGTCTCGACTGCAAATTTCTTACTAGCAAAGGCTAATAGTGCACCAAAGGCTGCACCCATAATTCCTAACGAAGCTATGCTTTGTAACATTTGAGTGCCTCCTTATAAAATGAGAAAGTCTTTAAATAAGCCTTGGAACCCATAAAAGGCCATCGCCATTAAACCGGCAGTAATAAAAGCCATGGGAAAACCTTGCAAGGCTTTGGGTATTGAAGAGAACGCTAATTTCTCCCGGACACCAGCCATAAGGGTAATGGCAAGCAAGAAGCCCAAGGCAGAAGCAAAGCCATTGACCATTGCATAGAAGAAATTGTAATCCGCTTGAATGTTTAAAACTGTAACGCCCAACACAGCACAGTTGGTCGTGATCAGCGGTAAGTAAACACCCAACGCTTGGTACAAAGTCGGGCTGACTTTTTGAATGACCATTTCTACAAATTGAACCAATGCGGCAACAACCAAAATGAAGGCAACCGTTTGCATGAACGGGATTCCGAATTGTTCAAGAATATAGTGCTGAATCAACCAAGTGACTCCGGATGCAACCGTCATAACAAAGGTAACCGCTACCCCCATGCCGACCGCGGTTTCAACTTTTTGAGAAACACCGAGGAACGGGCATATACCGAGGAATTTAACAAAGATAAAGTTGTTGATTAGTATACCTGCAATTAAAATTGATACAAACTGCATTCCCATTCCCTCCTTTACGCGGCTTTTTTATGATTGGCGACTAAATTGATCGCTCCTAATACTAGACCCAGTGTTAAGAAAGCACCCGGAGCCTGAACCATAATCTTCGCTACAGGAAATCCTTCTCCCATCACATGGAATCCAAAGAAGGTGCCATTGCCAAGGATCTCACGGAAGGTAGCGACAATCATCAAAGCGCCCATGAATCCTAACCCCATACCAACGCCGTCGACAGCCGAGAGTGCCACAGTGTTTTTGGAAGCAAAACTCTCTGCCCGAGCAAGAATGATACAATTAACAACAATTAAAGGAATAAAGATTCCCAATGTTTTGTGCATTGCGGGTAAATAAGCTTCCATAACCAAGTCAACAATCGTAA
>CAZAFY010000012.1:787-14354 GCA_964484445.1 uncultured Eubacteriales bacterium | reverse complement strand
TATAATCCCTTTGAATCTGAAAATGGCGTAATATTTGGGATTCGATCAGCATTCCGGCAAAGGCGAGCCAAAATATATTCCTGGAGATCGTTGGCCGAACTTTCACTGGGTTCCAAGCCAGCCATGCTCCGATTGCCAAGAACAGGGTGGCGAAAAAAACTCCGTTTCGTGTCGTGTAAAACATTGAGATATATTGATTCATCCATACACGAACCACCGGGACATAAGCAGTAATACCATAATAGGCATCCCCCGGAGAACCGAGAAAAAACAAAATCACACCTAGGATGACGACCCATATTGGACGAAGCCGTTTGAGCAGAAGATATACAAAAACCATGCCTAGCATTAGAGCCGGAAAATACCAGAGATGGTACTGATTAAATGGCTGAACGATGTGATAAAGAAAATCTTTTACACCGCTAAAATCCCAAGATCCCTCTTGCCAAATCGTAAACGAAGCTCGTCCGGTACTGGTGACAAGGAATGGATACGCAGCTGTCAAAAAAAAACTTCTGGTCAATTGAAAAACCCCTGCTTTAACACCGTGGATGAAATAGCCTAAGGCTATTAATCCGTTGATCAGAAGGGTCCAGAAGAAATACATGACGCCGATTCTTTCCACATAGCGCCAGAGGCTTCTGGCACTCTGGGCTCCTTTTAAAATGTCCGGTTGCATTCTACTAAAAAACAAGAACGCAGACGTCAAAAAGAAAAATGGAACAACAACACGTGCGATACCTTGGATCAACAAGAAGTCTCCGGCTGTCGTAAAGGACCCGAAAGGGTACATATGGGCGGCCACAACAATAAAGGCAAAAACAAATTTTGCAATATCAACCGCATAGTACTGTGTTCGGGGGGCCTTGGTGGGAGAAGGTTGCTGTGTCTCCATGATCTACCACCTTCCTCCCAAGATAACCTTAGCGTCTTATTATACTCAACGTCTCTCAATTAATCAAGATGTTAGCATTAAAATTCCAATTCTTGCAACCAATTTTGAAGCTGTAAATCTGAAGGCATTTGCCAATCGCCACGTGGTGACAAGCTGAATCCCGTTACACGTGCTCCATCGGCAGATGGAGACCGCTTAAATTGCTGACTTAGAAAGCGTCGATAAAATGTTTTTAACCACTGTAGCAATTTAGCAGAGGAATATTCCGGAAAAGATCTCTCTGCTAAAAACAAAAGATCTTTGGGTGGTAGGCTACAGACTGCCATGTAGTACAGATAAAAATCATGTATTTCATATGGGCCTAAGGTGTCTTCGGTTTTTTGATGAAATTCGTTCCCTTGACTCGGTAATAGCTCTGGGCTAACCGGTGTTTGCAAGATATCTTCTAAGGTTTTGCTCAAGGTCGAATTGGATGAGTTTTTTGCATACCAAGAAACCACTTCGCGAATCATGGTCTTGGTTAGCGAATGGTTGGGGTTATACATACTCATCTGATCGCCATTATAAGTACACCAGCCAAGTGCGATCTCCGATAAATCCCCTGTGCCAATCACTAACCCATTGACTTGATTAGCGATATCCATGAGGATTTGAGTCCGTTCACGAGCTTGCGTATTTTCAAAGGTTACATCGTGAAGATCAGTGGGATGACCGATATCTCTGAAGTGTTGTTCACAAGCAGCGACAATACTGACCTCTCGCTGTGTAACCTGAAGCGATTGCATGAGGCTTAAAGCATTGGTATAGGTCCGGTCGCTGGTTCCGAAACCGGGCATGGTTACAGCCAGAACCTGACTACTTGCTTTTCCCAAAGCTTTATACGCTTCGGTAGCCACCAGTAACGATAAGGTTGAATCGAGACCTCCCGATACTCCCAGCACAGCATAGTTGCTCTTTGTATGTTTGAGTCTTCTTGCCAAAGCACTGACCTGTAAGCGGAAGAGTTCACTGCAATAGGTACGAAGATCTTCAGCAGAGCTTGGAAGCCAAGGGTTTTTTGCAACCGGGTAATCCAATTCCCCTACCAACGAAGTATGGGTAAAGCGAGGCAATTCAAGACAACGATTCGTACCAACGGAAAGATTCACTTGAGATCTAATCAGAGAACGATTTTTTATTTGCATCAACCGAATTTTCAAATAGTGGGCATCCGATTTCAGAAATTCCTCTGTTACACCAAATTTGGTTTCCGTAAGGGTGGTTCCGTTTTCGCATAGGATGCGATACCCATCGTAAACCATATCTCCACTGGATTCCCCTTTACCGGGTGATGCATACGCCCATATGGAAGGATGGGCCCTACTGACTTGTTCTAAATACGCCTTGGTTTTTAGTGCCCTGTCCGCAGTGGCTTCCCGATGATCCGCCCACAAATAAATGGAGGCCGTTGAAGAATCAGACTTAGGGATGGCGGAATAGAATCCTTCTGCTCCTTGCATGATTTGCAAGATCAGTCCCGTCTTCTCCTCACACAGAAGCTGATTTCCCACCGGAACCTGCCATGGTCCAAAATCGACCAGGCACTCATCGTCTGAAGCCCACGCTGAAAAGGCCCTTGCTTCTGAATCGAGAATTCTTTGAGGCTGTAGAGACCAGACTCTTCCTTGTCCAATCACGGCTTGACAAGCATATATTCGCTGATTCCAAACCCAAGGAAAGCCAATATTGGCCATACATTGCCAAGCTTGACTGGCTTTTGCCAGGTCAATGATTTGTTCTTTAGCTTCACGGAGAATCTTCTCTTGAAAAAACAAATCACCCATACTGACACCGGTTAGAATCATGGATGGAAATAAAACCCAATGACAACCTTTTTGATGTGCTTCATGCAAAACTGCTTCGATTTTGCATCGGTTCTCACGAGCATCCCCCAGTGAAATTTCAATTTCCGGAAGAGCAATGCTGATAAACCCTAATTCTGTTGTTTCGATCATGATATCACACTCCATATAAACCCTCTTGAGAGATATACTCCCATACACGTGGATGAACGAGACCCTTTGGGAACACTCCCGCTTTGATTTGCATTCGCACTTCAGATGCGCTCATTGGTAGCAATGGAAAATGAATTAGAAAGCGGAGTTGCTCCTGATATTCTCTGAAAAAAATTTGATTCTTAAGATCATGATCCACCGGATATCCCGGCCGTGGGACGATCCAAATATTGAACTCTTGCAGTAGCTTTTTTGCCTCGATCCACTTAGGCAAGGTCATAAAATGATCGGCTCCCACCAGAAAAGCCAACGGCTCTTCCCCAACCTGCTTTTGCAAAGCAGACAAAGTGTGGTACGATCCTTTCGCTAAATCCCCATAACATTCAATGTCAGAGAGGCACATCTGTGGTTCTGCCTCCAGAAGTCGTTCACACATGGCTAATCGATGGTGACAAGAAATCAGATCAGGCTTACCATAATCATCACCAACCGGAATCCATACCACCTTCGATACCCCAGGTTCCTTCAGAACCAGTTTTGCTAATTGAAAATGAGCCAGAGTAGGGGGATTGAAAGAGCCTCCAAAAACAATAATCACGACAATCCTCCTTAAAAAGGGCCGTTTCAAGAAGAAACGACCCGCTTATTTGTAGCTCAGACCGGTATTCTCATTAGATCTCTTTTCTGAAAATCTCAACAGCTTTGTCAGCTGAAACCTGGACGCCTTGATCTGCAAGTGCTTCAGCCATGAGACGAAGGGCTTTTTCCAGCATAGCAGTTGTTGTATTACCCATATGACCCAATCGGAATGCTTTCCCTGCTAATCCGGCTAAAGCTCCGGCGATAACCATACCCTTTTCAGCTAAATAGTTGCGGAAAGCTGCATCTTGCACTCCCTCAGGATACACAACACAGGTTAGGGTCGGTGCAGCATGATCCTCTTGTGCCAATGCTTTCATACCATAGGAAGCAAGGGCCTTGCGCATAGCACGGGCGGTTTTGGCGTGGCGTTGGTAGCGAGCATCCAAGCCTTCTGCCATCACTAATTTCATACCCGCTTCATAGGCATTGACCATGTTCACTGCTGGTGTAGCGAAATATTTAGAAGGGTTCTCCATGACCGGTTGCCACATTTTTAGATCTGTATAGTATGCAGGAATGCTTACCATGGCTTCGCGCGCTGCTAATGCTTTGGGGCTGAATGCCAGAATTGCAATACCCGGTGGAACTCCGATTGCTTTTTGACTTCCGGTCAAAACAACATCGATACGATATTCCGGATTATCGGCATACTGCTTCGCCATGTTTTCTTCAACTGCTGCCGTAGCGCAGACGCCATCTAAAATGAGCAGAGCTCCGCTTGCTTTGATCAACGGAACCAACATTTCTAAGTCCGCCATGACCCCGGTAGAAGTATCTACATGCGTAACTGTGACTGCTTTATAGGTTTTAGCAGCGAGCATTTCACGTAGCTTTGATAAACACACATGTTCTCCCCAGGTTGCTTGCAATGTATCTACTTCAATACCAAAAGCTTTGCCCAATTGAACGTAACGATCGCCAAAATAGCCATGCGATAAAACTAAAATTCGTTCACCGGGTTTAACGGTATTGACCAAAGCCATTTCCATGGCTAAGGTGCCGGTACCACAGATTACAAAGACTTGACCGTCTTGACAGTGGAACATCTCTTTGGTCATAGCGATGGCATTTTTGTAGTTGGCTACGAAGCGCGGATCGGTGTGAGAATAGGTCTCTCCCGCTAACGCATCATACACTTCATCGGAAACGGGCGTAGGTCCGGGAATCAATAGCATTTCTTTGTTCTTGGTCATTGACATCAAATTCATCCTCCTAAAATTTATTAACCTCAGAGTTTTTCCTCTGTATTACCCAAGGGATCGGTCTGTTTTGGGTAAGTATCTTCGATCACGATAGTGCTGATATGTTCGAGTTACAGTTAAAGCGTCTGATTCATTTCTCAGATACGCTAAGAGCAAATCGCATGTCAGTTGTAATTCATTGAGAAACCATTTGCCCCCCGGCCGTTGAAACTCCAAGTATTCCAACTGAGCTTGCTCCCGTAAAACGATTTCCAGCCATTGTGCCCTTTGTTTAGGGTCTTCTGGGTTCTCAACCGCCACTGCAAGATCATGACATAAAGCTGCAGCAGATCCGCTTCGTTCATGGAAATAGATTTCATCAAGCCAGGCATGGCCTTCTTCCTCTCGGTTGCTCTCTTGACACCAGGCTTTGGCTGCAAAGGTCACTAATGGATAAAGCAAAAAAATCAGTGTAGGGGTTACCCCAACTTGCGGAAGTAAGCCATATGATATTCCTTTATCTGTTTGGTTTTGATATCGCTGCATCCATTCTTGAAATTGACTTTGGCCTAAAGGGCCGAAGCCGGTGAACACTTTACTCTCGGCAAGCGGAAGAAAGAAAACCTCATCCGGCATTTTCTGTATCACCGGATGATGGTGCCAGATTACAACGACTCCGCGCTTTACACCATACTGTTGTAATTCAAACTTTTGCCAATCATGAAACAGTTCCCTCGATGCTTCATCTGCTAAAAAAATATCGAGTCGATTCAGTTTGAGCGCTGCTAAAAAACGGATCATTTCTTCGAAAGTCTCTTTACGCGGTACCCCTCCATTGAGAAGATTGACGTATACACCGCGCAAATCATGGTCCGGGTAATCGGTGATATAACAGGTGGGGACGGTTCTACCGCTGAACAATAAAATCTGCAGTAGGGTTTGAATCCCGAAAACAACCCCTACAGAACTCTTCGCTTCGATCTGAATAGATTGCTCCGAAATCTCTAAACGATACCCTTGTTCATGTCGAAAACGAGTAGCTTCGGATTGAAGAGACAGATGAAACCCAGTCGGTGGTTGTGTTGCACAGGAGATTTCCACTGAAATTCCCAGCTGTTCTTCTACTTGTTGAACAAATTCTTGCAGAACTTCACTAAAATAAAACAAATCATCCTTGTCCAGCCAGAGGATAAAAGGAGAAGGTAATTGTACATCGGGTTTGTGCCATCGAACTTTTCTGGGGATCGGTGTCAGGGGTGGTGTGATTTTTGGATATCGCGGCAAACAGATTTCCTCCTTTACAGGACATTCTTTTTATATTTCTATAAGCCAAGAGTTCTTCCCTTCTTACCATGAAATCCGACGTATTATCTTGTAATGCAACTTATTGAAAAACAGGCGCAGTTTTAAAAAAAACTACGCCTGTCAAAAATATACCTATACGCTGTAATTGGGGGCTTCACGAGTGATCGTCACATCATGAGGATGGCTCTCTTTGAGTCCTGCCGAAGTGATTCTCACAAATTGAGCGCTTTGACGCAAGTCGGACAAGGTTCTGCAACCACAGTAGCCCATACCTGCACGAATACCGCCCACCATTTGGAACAAGGTCTCGGAAACGGGTCCTTTAAAGGGCACGCGACCTTCAATGCCTTCCGGTACCAGTTTTTTGGCTTCTTCTTGGAAATATCTTGCCTTGGAGCCTTCTGCCATTGCACCTAAAGAACCCATGCCTCGATACAACTTATAGCTTCTACCCTGATAAATGATGGTCTCCCCCGGAGATTCTTCGGTTCCGGCGAGTAGATTACCAACCATGACGACATGAGCACCCGCTGCTAAGGCTTTGATCATATCTCCGGAGTATTTAATTCCACCGTCAGCAATGATCGCGACTCCCGATCCTGCAGCTGCTTCAGCACAATTCGCTACGGCTGTGATTTGAGGAACTCCGACACCAGCGACAACTCTTGTTGTACAAATCGAACCAGGTCCAATTCCCACCTTCACTGCAGCGGCACCGGCTTCAATCAAAGCAAGCGTTCCGGCAGCGGTCGCTACATTGCCTGCAATAATGTCCACATGGGGATAACTACGTTTCATTTCTCTGACTTTTTCAATAACTCCCAAACTGTGCCCATGGGCGCTGTCTAAGACTAAAGCATCGACACCGGCTTGAACCAAACGTTCGGCTCGCATCATACTGTCTTTGTTGATGCTGACGGCAGCAGCGACTACCAAACGACCTCGAGAATCTCGGGCACTATTGGGATATTGTCTGGATTTCTCAATATCCTTGATCGTGATTAATCCTTTGAGGTTCATTTGGTCATCCACCAAAGGTAATTTTTCGATCTTGTATTGCTGCATGATTTTCTTTGCTTCAATCAAACTAATGCCTGCTTTGGCCGTGATCAGGTGTTCTGTCGTCATGACCTCGCCAATTTGAACCTCATAGGTATCTAAAAAGCGAATATCGCGATTAGTTAAGATCCCGACTAACTTCGTGCCGGAAACGATAGGCACACCGGAGATTCGGTATCGTTCCATGAGTTCCAGGGCTTCATAAACGGTATTATCGGGAGATAAAAAGAAAGGGTCGGTAATAACTCCGTGTTCACTGCGTTTGACCTTCATGACTTCCTGAGCTTGACGATCGATATCCATGTTGGCATGAATGACCCCAATACCGCCTTCGCGAGCCATGGCAATGGCCATGCGACTTTCGGTAACCGTGTCCATACCGGCACTCATGATCGGTAGTCCCAGTTTGATTCGACTGGTCAATTGACTGCTGACAATCGTCTCCCTAGGTAGAACATCGGAATAGGCCGGAACCAATAACACATCATCAAAGGTCAAGCCTTCTCCAAGTAAACGATCTTGAAATGACATTTCAATCCCTCTCTTCTTTCTGTAAATTTTTAAAATGATATCACAATATCGCAGTAAAAGCAACCCTTTTTTTTAAAAAACAAGAGCATCTTGAAGAAATAATTCCTCAAGACACTCTTTGGTTTTTTTTAAGCTTCTTGTTGGTCCAACCAATGATCAGCGCTGACCGCTGCTATGGCACCGTCGGCAACTGCAGTCACAACTTGACGTAAGTTTTTCACTCGTAGATCTCCGGCTGCAAAGACTCCCGGAATAGAAGTTGCAAGGTTCGTTTCATTAGCTACAATATAACCGTTATCGAGCTCGACTTGACCTTGCACTAGTTCGGTTTGCGGTGCATAGCCCACATAGACAAAAACACCGGCTGCAGGCAGAAAAACCTCTTCGTTGGTTTCTCGATTGATCAATTGTAATCCAGTCATTTTTTCTTCACCCAAAACCTCTTTCACGACATAGGGTGTCATGAAAGAAACCTTAGCTTCTTTTTCAATGCGGTCTTGGATGACTTGCGTAGCGCGGAATTCATTTCGGCGATGAACAATGGTAACCTTTGAAGCAAAACGGGTCAAGAACATGGTTTCTTCTAAAGCAGAATCTCCACCACCAACCACCGCGATCTCTTTGCCTCGATAAAAGGCTCCGTCACAGGTTGCACAGTAGGATACACCTTTACCGGTAAATTCGATTTCACCGGGGGCTTCCAAATGTTTGGGTTGAGCACCCATAGCCAAAATGACGGCTTTCGCTTCCAACTCGTCACCATTGCGGAACAATATTTTCTTTGGGTTTGCTTTTAAATCTACAGATTTGACCTCTTGGATCAGCAACTTCGCCCCAAAAGAAGTAGCTTGCTCGCTCATAACTTCGGAGAGTCCGGGACCATCGATACTCTTGACACCGGGGTAATTTTCTATATGAAATGTTTGGAAGGCTTGTCCACCCGGATAGTACTTTTCAATGATTACGGTTTCCCTACCAGCTCTGCTTGCGTACAAAGCAGCGGCCATACCGGCAGGACCTGCTCCAATAATGACGATATCGGTTGTTGTTTTCATCTTATTCACCCTTTTGATTTTGTTGGTTGCGATAATCTTCGATCGCTACTTTTAAGGCATCGGCAGCCAAATTAGAACAATGCATTTTCACAGGAGGAAGACCCCCTAATTCTTTTGCAACATCGGCATTGGTGATATGCAACGCTTCATCCAAGGTCTTACCTTTGACTAACTCGGTCAGCATAGAAGTTGTAGCAACGGCCGCACCGCAACCATAGGTTTGGAATTTTACATCCATGATAACGTCATTTTCTATGCTCAAATAAATGCGCATAATGTCACCACAGGTGGCGTTTCCTACTTCACCTACACC
The DNA here is from genome assembly GCA_964484445.1 of uncultured Eubacteriales bacterium. Classification (GTDB taxonomy): domain Bacteria; phylum Bacillota; class JAAYKD01; order JAAYKD01; family JAAYKD01; genus CALCNS01. Next base: position 5,379 of record CAZAFY010000012.1, on the reverse strand, counting down.
ACTGGCGTTGGGAATCTGACCCATATTTCTTGGCTTTTGAAAGTGATCGAGAACTTTTTCGGTATATTGCATTGTATTCTTCCTTCCTCTATTTCTTTTCTATAAGATTGCCGGGCCAAATCGGAGACATCTGGCGTAAACGTTGAACGACATCCGGTAAAACTTGCAACACATAATCAATTTCATCATCGGTGTTTTGACGCCCTAAGGTCAAGCGTAAAGAACCATGGGCTGTGGGGTGATCCAATCCAATATTCAGAAGCACATGCGAAGGTTCTAAACTACCGGAAGTGCAAGCGGAACCGCTGGAAGCACAAATCCCCAATAAGTCTAAGGAAAGTAAAATCGACTCTCCTTCAATGTAAGCAATGCTGACATTGACATTCCCTGGCAATCGCTCAGTCGGATGTCCGTTTAAGCGAACGTCGGGGATCTTCAGTAATCCTTGGATGAGCTTATTACGTAATGCTTGTTCTTTTTGGGCTTCTTCTTGCATACACTCCAGAGCGATTTCAATGGCTTTACCCATCCCGACTATACCGGGTACATTTTCAGTTCCGGGTCGTAATCCTCGTTCTTGGGCTCCGCCGTGAAGTTGTTGCTTGATCCGTACCCCTCGTCGTATATAGATAGCTCCTACCCCTTTTGGTCCATAGAATTTATGGGCTGCCATGGACAAAAGATCGATGTTCATCTCTTTTACATCTATGGGAACATGTCCTACGGTTTGAACAGCATCCACATGGAAATAAACGCCTCGTTGACATGTGATCGCTCCGATTTCAGCAATGGGTTGTATCGTGCCGATTTCATTATTAGCATGCATGATACTGACTAAGATGGTATCGGGACGAATGGCTGCATCCACATCTTTCGGGTTGACTCTACCATATTCATCTACGGGTAAGGTCGTTACATCGAATCCTTGTTCTTTTAACCATAAGAAGGTATCGTAAATGGCGTGATGCTCGATGCCAGTGGTAATGACATGCTTGCCTTTTTTCTGCTTCAAGGCTTCGGTGACTCCAAAAACAGCCATGTTATCGGCTTCAGTTCCACCTGCAGTAAAATAGATTTCTCCCGGTTTGGCACCGATTGCTTGTGCAACTTTTTCGCGGGACGCTTCTACCAGTTTCCTGGCAGCTTGACCCACTTGATGAAAACTGGAAGCATTTCCATAGACTTCTGTTAAAGTCGGAAGCATAGCTTCCAACACGCGTGGATCGACCGGTGTTGTTGCGGCGTGATCCAGGTAGATAACCTTCATTGATTTCATCCTCTCTTGATCTTTATAAGTATTTTCCTTGTTGAAGATCCTTTAAATTCATTCCTTCTAAAATCCGGTCCATACCGTCTTGCAATCTTCTCCAGACCACTTGCACAATGCAAGGTTCTTCTTTAAAACTACACGATGGTTGCCCGTCCTCTTTCCCTAGACATTCACATTGGAAAATCGGTCCTTCCAAAACTTCCAAAATCTCGCGAACGGTAATTTCTGCAGGATCTCTGGAAAGTAAATAACCACCGTAGGCTCCGCGGATACTCTGCACTAACTCCGCTTTTTTCAGATCCATAAAGATTTGTTCTAAATATTGCTCTGAAATCTGTTCCAAAGCAGCGATTTGCCGCAAGGATACGGGTGTTGCATCATCAATACCTGCTAAAACAACCATGGCGCGCAAACCATATTCACTGCGCGTCGAGAACTTCATGCCTCCACCACCTTAATTCCTATTAAGCTACTCGGCTTTATCTATATCCTACCGTCTTACTAGGGATTTGTCAAGATAGGATTTCAAAAGTTTTGGTTTTTTATGACAGGTGGTTTAATATCAAGAAGAGCCTTTGCATAAACGCGAAGGCTCTTTAAAAAACTATGGGCTTCTGTAAATCGAACGATAACCATGATTTTCGCCGCACTCAACAACTTGGTCCAAGTCTTCCTGATCGAACCATAAGCGGGAATCTCCGGTTTGAAACTTAACACAGACTCCGCACGAAGCAGAAAGATTCCTCGGCACAGGCATCATCTGCGACGCGATTTCTTGCTTTTTTAAGAATTGATGAAATTTCAAAGCCCCGTAGTGCGTGTGAAATGTTGCTATAAAGTCCATTCTATTGTCTTGAAATCAAAATTGAAAAATGGTTATCAACGTTTTTTGCCACTCCGTTGAGCCCCTCTTTGTGAGCAAAGCGCACTATATTTTCAACAGCAACTTGCTGATCGACAAGAATCGTTACCGGTAACTCTTGTTGAATCGCTTTTTTGGTCACCAAAACCGGTTCCGGACAAGAAAGTCCACGTGCATCAATCGTTTTCATTTTAAGACCTCCTATAGGTGTTTACGAGTGCAATGATGAGAGTCGAGATCAATCCAATACCGACAGCAATCTTTCCAGCCATGGTCGGACCTGCAGGAGAACTGGCTAACCCGAAATTATGACAGATGGCTGCACCGACCAATAAGCCCATGATTGTGATCGCGGAGTCTGAGTTTCCTCCCCCGGCCAAGATCAATTGCCGTAAAGGGCACCCTCCTAAGAGTGCTGAACCGAATCCTACCAATGCCATGCCTAAGAAATTCCAAGTGAAATCTTGGAATGCCACCGGTTGATTGACCCACCCCAGATGAAAGCTGCCATTGAGCAGATTTGCTAGAGTAGCTACTACCAAAATACTCAGAAAGCCAGTTAAAAGATGGAAGTCACGGAACAAGACGACGTCTCGAATTCCTCCGACCATACACAACCTTGTTTTATGAGCAACTGCTCCTATAATCAAACCCACTCCGAGCGCTAATAGCCAAGGAGCGGCCATAGAACCGGGACCGGTTTCACTGCGTGCAAAGAGCAAAGGTGTGACCAGCGAGAGAACGAAGAGTCCAACCAAGACTATGGTGATCATAGAGCCTTCTAAGCTGCTTTGCTGGTAGGTTCTCTTGAGCGAAAAACCCTTTTGTAAGAAAAAAACACCTAAGAGGATTCCAGCTGTAAATCCAAACAGTCCGACTACGGCATTAAGATCTCCTCCAGCCAACCTCAGAACCAAGCGTAAAGGACAGCCCAAGAACATAAGGGCACCGATCATAACAAAGATCCCCAAAACAAAACGGGTAACCGGAGAGGATCCTCCTTGCGCATGATATTCTTTGTTTGCTACCGCCATGATGAAAGCACCCAAAACCAAACCGACGATTTCCGGACGCATGTACTGTACGACTCCTGCCTGATGAAGTTTCATACTTCCAGCAATGTCTCGAATAAAGCAAGCAATGCATAAACCCATATTAGCCGGATTTCCGAAACGGACCAACAAAACAGCAAATGCACCGAACAAGGCTCCGGAAAATATCATCCAGAGCTTCTGTGTCTTCTCCATGTAAACTCAACCCTTCTGTGAAATTTTGAACACCCCCATTATATAAGAGTTCACAAATAAATCAAATTCTATTATCTGATTCTGTTTTTTACTATATAGTTTTTAACTATATTTACTGGATTTTTCGATGCCGATACGCTATAATAGTTCAATGAGTAGGAGGGGTTTTTCAATGCATAGAATCAATTTTGACAACGCCAGTACTGCTTTTCCCAAGGCTCCCGGTGTTGCAGAGGCGGTTTTTCAATTTATGAGCGGTGAGGCTTATAATATCAATCGCGGCACATATGCAGAAAGCTATGATGTCGCTTTTCGCGTTTTAGACACAAGGGAAAAACTGGCTAAACTCTTTCACGCTCCTCATAGCAAGAACGTCATCTTTACCCCCGGTGTGACCTATTCCTTGAACATGGTCTTAAAGGGGGCTTTCCATTCGGGAGATCATTTGCTTTGTTCTTCCATGGAACATAATGCCTTGATGCGTCCTTTAGTACAATTAGAAAAACAAGGGATATCGTTTGACGCGGTTTCCTGCTTGTCCGATGGCTCTTTGATTCCTGAGGATATGGAAGCCAAGATTCGTCCCAACACAAAAGCGATTGTAGTCACAGCAGCATCGAATGTCTGTGGTACATTCCTTCCTTTACAAGCCCTTTCGGAGATCTGTCAACGACATGGGCTGCTCTTTATTCTGGATGCTGCACAAATGGCAGGTCCCTTTGATATCGATTTTCAAAAATTGAATCTCGATGTACTGGCTTTTCCCGGTCACAAAGGCTTACGCGGACCGCAAGGCATTGGTGGCATGATTTTGTCGGACCGTATTGCGAAAATTATGGATCCTCTGATCAGCGGTGGAACCGGCAGCACCTCTCACTCCGAAGAAATGCCTCCCTTTCTCCCCGATCGCTTTGAAGCAGGTACTATGAATTTACCCGGAATCATCGGCTTGCATGCTGCATTAGAGCATTTATTGAAACAACCCCTCAGGAGCATTGCAGATCACGAGCTGGCTTTGACCGGACAATTTTTAGAAGGTCTTAAGAAAAACACAAAAGTTCGGGTCATTGGTAGAACCGATTGTATTGAAAGAGCGCCGGTTGTATCGATCGACACCCCAGAACGAGATCCTGCAGAAATTGCATTCCAGTTGGAAAATGAATTTGGTATCATGACCCGAGTAGGGTTACATTGCGCACCGAGAGCCCACATG
>CAZAFY010000012.1:0-777 GCA_964484445.1 uncultured Eubacteriales bacterium | reverse complement strand
ACATGACCTTAGGCACATACCCGCAAGGCACGATTCGCTTTTCTTTTGGCCCAGAGAATACTCCGGAAGAGGTTGATTATTGCTTACAAGCTTTATCTATTTTGCTGGAGCAAACAAGGAGAAACGCCGATGAACTTTAAACAAATCGAGGTCTTCTTGCACGTCATGCGCTTAAAAAGCTTTTCCAAAGCCGCTGAAACCTTATACCTTTCCCAACCCACAGTTAGCGCCCATATTAAATCCTTAGAAGAAGAGTTGGGTGCCCAGTTGTTCATTCGGTCTACCAAGGAAATCACACCTACCCGTGCAGGGCGTAGCTTTCATCCTTTTGCCCAGGAAATGATTACATTGCATGAAAAAGCGATACAGGATTTGCAAAAACTGACAACTGAAGTCAAGGGAATGTTGACCATTGCTTGTTCTACAGTACCGTCGCAATATCTAATGCCACAGATCCTACCTCAACTCACGGCAAAATACCCCCAAGTGTTCTTTACAATCAAGCAATATGACAGTCATGATGTGATTCAAAAGGTGTTAGATATGGAGGCTGATGTTGGTATATGCGGCAGCAAAAAGGAGCGTGTACCTTGCGTATTTCTTCCCATTGCTTCTGATCCCCTGGTAGTTGTTACACCCAATACTCCATATTTTAAGAAATTCAAACAGACACTTCCGGTAGAAGAATTAAGAAAAGCTACTTTTATTCTGCGAGAAGAAGGATCCGGAACCCGTAAGGAGTCGGAGCAATATTTATTGAGTATTGGTTTGGAACCC
>CAZAFY010000011.1:0-14448 GCA_964484445.1 uncultured Eubacteriales bacterium | reverse complement strand
GCCAAAACAACATACTGAAATCGTTCTTCGTCGGAAGTATTTAGATTCTCGAATTGGCTTACATTTCCCGGGTGAAAAAGTGGAGCAAACGTTACGAGATTTGAACTTTGAGATCGTCACAACGGAAGAAGGATGGTCAGTCAACGTACCTTCCCGACGCCAAGATATTGAACAAGAAGTTGATTTGGTTGAAGAAGTAGCTCGTTTGATTGGGTTTGATCAGATACCGGCTCAACTTCCAAGCGGAATGACAACCCAAGGAGGGTTGACTGCGCGTCAGAAATTAGTCGATCGGATTCATCGAATCATGGTTCACCAAGGATATCATGAAGCTGTCAATTATTCTTTTATTGCCAGACAAGATTTAGAGGAGCTTTATTCGACTGCGGAACACCCGCTTCGACAAGCGATCCCACTGATGAATCCCATGAATGATGCCCAAGGTGTGATGCGTACGAGTTTGATCCCTGGCATTTTACGTGGATTGCAATATAATCAAAATCGCCAGAATTCTGACGTAGCCTTGTATGAGCTCGGGCGCGTTTATCTTCCTAAATCATTACCTCTTGTGGAATTGCCTCTAGAAGAAACCCGCTTGACCTTCGTTTTGTCGGGAGAATATCGTACTACTCAGTGGATGCAACCAAAAATCGAGGCTTCTTTCTTCCACCTTAAAGGCGTCGTTGAAGCATTGTTCTCTGCTCTGGATTGGCCGATGCAGATTCAAGAAAATCACACCAACGAAATCTTTCATCCTTATCAGTGTGCCAATATTATTCTACATGGAAAAGTAGTGGGCACAATGGGGGCGTTGCATCCGGAAATTGAAAAGAAGTGGGATCTACCTCGTCGTGTTTTCCTAGCAGATTTGTCGATTGATCAACTATTGCAATTTGCGAATCCACAAATTGAGGCAAAATCATTGTCTCGTTATCAAGCGATTTATCGGGATTTAGCATTGCTGGTGCCCAAACAAATTCCTGCCCGTGAAGTGGAACAGGCAATTTTACAACAAGGCGGAGATCTTTTAGAAGCGGTTAAACTTTTTGACGTTTATACCGGCTCACAAGTGAAAGAAGGTTTCAAAAGTTTAGCGTTTGCTCTGACCTACCGAGCTTCCGATCGCACTTTAACGGATCAAGAGGTCGTGGTATGTCACAATGAAATTCTGAAAGCCGTCAGCTTGCAGTTTGATTCTCTGTTAAGGGCTTAAAGTATGAGTAAATCAAAAATTGAAATTCTGGCGCCTGCCGGCAGTTTACAAGCCCTTTATGCTGCCGTTGCAGCAGGTGCCGATGCGATCTATTTAGGTGGCAAACAGTTTAACGCTCGTGCATATGCCACCAATTTCAGTGAAAAAGAGATATTGGCCGGCATCCGTTTTGCACATCGTCACGGCGTCCGAATTTATATGACGATGAATACACTCTTGCGAGACGAAGAGTTAGAAGAAGCACTTGCTTATGCGAAAGAGGTCTATGCTCAAGGGGTCGACGCGTTGATCCTTCAGGATATAGGCTTATTAAGCATGATCAGAAGTGAATTACCCAATATGGAAGTTCACGCCAGTACTCAGATGACATTACATAATCAAGAGGGAGTAGCTTGGGCAGCCCAGCAAGGGTTTCAACGAGTTGTCTTAGCCCGAGAACTTGCCTTGACAGAAATTCAAAACATAGCCAAAACAAGTCCGATTAAAGTTGAAGTATTTGCGCATGGTGCCTTATGCTTTGCTTATTCGGGTCAATGTTATATGAGCAGCTTCCTGGGTGGAAGAAGCGGGAATCGCGGGCGTTGTGCTCAGCCTTGTCGGCTAGCATATCAGGTTGATGGTAAAGAAGGTTTTTATTTATCAACCAAGGATCTATGGGTTATTGATCAAGTTAAGGCTTTTCAAGATGCAGGAGTTCATGCGATCAAAATCGAAGGCCGCATGAAAAAACCAGCATATGTATATCATGTGGTTCGTGAATACCGCAGAGCCATTGATGCTCTGAATTCAGAAGGAGTATCAAAGCAAATCAAGCCAACTTACGATATGTTGCGATTGGCTTTCAACCGAGATTTCAGCAAAGGATTTGCATTTGAGTCGAAATCACCCACCCTTCTTAGTTCAGATTTTCCTGGAAATCGAGGATTAGAACTGGCCCGTTGGAAAGCTTCTGAACTGAAACCAGGATTAAAATTCAAACTACCAAGCTCAATTAGAATCAGCAAAGGGGATCGTTTTCTACTTCGTCAAGGAGCAGTGGAAATGGTTTTCGAACTGAGCGAAGAAGTAGGATCAAAAGGGGAAATGGCGATTCCCTCCTTCAATGTAAAAAATTCCTCAGAGAGTGTCATTTTGTCATTGCTGGAGAATCAAGAAATCCTAATGGAAACCGAAAAACAAATAGAATCCGTGCAAACTAATCCCAAAATGCGCCCCCAAGAAGTCGATCTCACGCTCATTCTTAGAGAAGCAGAACCGGTTATACTTGAACTCCAAACCGAGAATCAGAGGTTGCGATTTCAGTACCCTCAGTATTTGCCTGTGAAAGCACAGGAACAAGGATTAACAGAACAAAGAGTTCGCCAATTCTTTGAAAAGTTGCATGAGACACCGTATCAAATTCGCAATCTGCGTTTGGAACAAGAGAATCCGCTGCATCTTTCCGCTTCTGCACTGAATGCGATACGTCGCCATTGGACCGACCTCCTCTGGCATGGAGCTTCGCGTGCAGGGGAGATGACGACTGATTGGCACAGGAAGAGTATTGACAACAAGACCTCAATGACAACTGAAATGCCGAAACTGCAATTTGCTGTGGGCAACTACGAGCAAGCACAGGCGCTTTTGACTACCATGCCGCAAGCAATATCAATTGGAGGAGACAGCTTTTTTGGAGCATTGACACCAAATGAGCTCGACCGGATTTTGACAACTGCGAAAAGCCAAAGAATCGATATTGAGTTTTGCTTACCAACCATTATACATGACAAGGAATGGAGTGCTTGGTATCCACTTCTTGAAGTGGCAAATTCTCATAACTGTCCTGTTAAAATCGCACAACCGGCTCAAATCAGTGTCATCTCGAAACGTTTCCCCAACCTTAAACTTAGGGGAGACTGGTCATTACAACTCATGAATCATGAGGCTGTTTGTAATCTTATCAGTGAAGCTGATTTTGAACAATTAACGGTTTATCCGGAGTTGTCTCTACAACAAGCAGCGAAGTTACCGCTTGAGTTTCCAACAATCAAGTGGCAGCATTTGATCGGTGGACGCCAAAATCTGATGATCAGCAATCACTGCTTGACCTGGAATCGACATGGAAAATGTTTGTTATGTTATAAGAACGGGAACAACAATGCCCCTGCGTTGTGGCCGATGGTCGACCGGATGGGCAAGAGTTTCCTGGTTGCTCAAAATCAATTCTGTAGAACCCATTTGCTCAACAGTAGCGAATTGTGTTTGATCGAGCATTATTACCAGCTGCACAGAAGCGGTTATGTGCATTGGCATGTAGACCTAAGGCATCTTGCCCCGAGCATTCTCGCAGAGGTAGCATCGGTCTGGCAAGAATCACTCAAGTCGTACTTGAAAGACCCTTCTGAATGGCTTCAACAGGGGAAGCAATACCGCAATCAATTGGAAACACTGTTGGGAGCAGAAACCACAAAAGGACATACCTTCCGCGGTGTAGAATAACGAAACCTAGGAGGTGAATCGATGCAGCAAAAATCTATTCACACACTCGAATTTCCAAAAATCCAAACCATGTTATCGGACTACGTTTCATCGGGTATGGGAAAAGCAAAAATCGATGAAATGTTTCCTTCATCGGACTTTGAAACTGTTTACCGTTGGCAAAGGGAGACCAGTGAAGCCTGTAGCTTGCTGGAGAGTGGTGCAAATCCGTTAAGCGGGTTGCACGACATCCGTTCAGCCATTAAAAGAGCCGAGCTGGGAGGAGTTTTGGAGGGCGAGGAATTATTAAATATTGCATACACTTTGGGTGCAGCTCGTAGGATCCGAAAAACGTTGCAAGAAAGCGGCGAGCTCTATCCTTTTCTTAATGATGTCGGAATTCATCTAAGCAACCACAAAAAGTTAGAAGATGATATTTTAGAAATCTTGGATGAAAAGGGACTCGTAAAGGACAATGCAACTCCGGAATTGCGCCGTTTGCGGATCGCCATACGACAATTTCAGCAAAATATGAAATCTAAAATGGAATCCTTTATCAGAAATACGACGATTCAAAAATATCTGCAAGAATCAATCATAACCATGCGAAATGATCGCTATGTGATTCCAGTCAAGCAAGAGAATCGTCATGCTATTCCGGGGATTGTGCACGATACTTCAAATAGCGGCGCTACATTGTTCATCGAACCCATGGTAATTGTTGAACTGAACAATGAATTACGTCAAGTTCTGACCCAGGAGCGAGATGAGGTCCTAAGGATCCTCCAAGAAATCTCCGGGAAAATCGGCTCGGATTATCTCTTTATCCAACGAAGCGTGGATGCCTTAGCCAACTTCGATTATATTTTTGCTCGTGCTAGGTTGTCCTTTGCCATGAAAGCGACCGAACCTGAGATTAGTCGTGATTTCGCGATCCGCTTTTGGCAAGCTCGTCATCCCTTACTCAAAGGCAAGGTCGTTCCTATTGATATTCGTTTGGGAGAACGTTTTCATGTACTCCTGATTACCGGACCCAACACAGGCGGAAAGACCGTTACTTTGAAAACGGTTGGGTTGCTAAACTTAATGGGACAATGTGGCCTTCATATTCCGGCCGAAACGGGGAGTAAAATCGGTTTGTTTGATCAGATTTTTGCCGATATTGGTGATGAGCAAAGTATAGAACAAAGCTTGTCAACCTTTTCATCTCATATGACCAACATCGTTAAGATTATGGAAGTCGCTTCAGAGCATAGTTTGGTGTTATTTGATGAATTGGGAGCAGGAACTGATCCAACCGAAGGCGCAGCCCTAGCGATGTCTATTTTAGAAGAACTCTTACACCGCAATAGCCGAGTAGTAGCAACAACGCATTACAGCGAACTGAAAATATTCGCTTATCATCATGACGGTGTAGAAAATGCGAGTGTAGAATTTGATATTGAAACCCTTCGACCTACGTATCGACTCATGATTGGGATCCCGGGGCGTAGTAACGCATTTGAAATCGCACTGCGTTTAGGATTAGATAAATCTGTTATTGATTATGCCAGAAGTAAAGTGGGTTCAGATCAATTAAAAGTGGAAGACATGTTGGCACTGCTGGAAGAGAATTTAAAGAACAGTCAACAAGATCGAATCGAAGCACAGGTCTTACGCTCCCAATGGGAAGCTGAGAAAAAAGCGATGCAAACAGAGCGCGAAGAAGCGAATCACAAAGCCCGAGAACGTGTTCAGCGAGCTCAGTCAGAAGCAGCCGGGGTCATCAAAGCGGCGAGGCAAGAAGCAGAGGAGATCTTAACCGAACTGCGTTCATTGCGAAGAAATATCAGTGAACGGGAATTGACTGAGGCGGCTCAGAACAGTAGACAAACTTTTCGACGCATGTCAGGGAAGATGGCTTCTTTAGATGAACACTCCCAAGATAGAGTTGGTGAACCGGTTGGCGATTTAGCAATAGGCGATCCGGTGGTTTGGACGAAATATATGGTCGAAGGTGTTGTTTTAGAAGAAGTCCATGGTCAAACCGAAGTCCTAATTCAAGCGGGTGCTATGAAGATGTCGGTACCAATCAGTCAATTGCGAACCGGAAAGAAAAAGGTTTCGGAACCAATCAAACCGATGTTTGCAGCAAAGAAAGATACAGCTCCAGCAGACCCATTGCTGAAAACCCAATTAGATCTGCGGGGTCATACGTTAGATGAAGCGATCATGGCAACGGACAAATTTCTCGATGATGCGTTTCTTGCCCAACTCAATAAAGTTTGGATTATCCACGGCAAGGGAACGGGAGTTCTCAGAACCGGTGTACGAGACTATTTAAAAAGCCATCCCCATGTAAAGAGCTTTGCCTTCGCCTCCTTTCACGAGGGGGGAGATGGGGCTACCGTTGTGGAATTGAAGTAACCTTTAGAATCCACTGAAAAAATTCACTTTACTTAGGTAACACTTTCGTGTAAAATTAATAAGTCACACCTTTGTGCGTGTGACTTGTTTTTTTGCCTTGGATTCGATGACTTGCTATGGCGTAAGTCAATAATCGGTTGTAATTTGATCTGTCGTTGCACGGGTTACAATGGGCATCTTAGCGGCGACAGAAAGAGAGAACTATGACAAACATTCAATTCCTAGATTTCCAAATTTCAGACGAGCTTAAACGAGCCGTTCAAGAACTGGGGTATGAGACCCCAACCCCCATCCAACAACAAAGTATCCCTTTGATTCTAGAGGGCAAAGATGTTACCGGTCAAAGTCAAACCGGAAGCGGCAAGACAGCTTCCTTCGGGTTACCCGCGCTTGACAAAATCCAGCCGGATCTGGCCATCAATATCCCTCAGGTACTCATTCTCTGTCCGACTCGTGAATTAGCAATGCAAGCTAGCAACGAATTACGAAAATTCGCTAAATATAAACCGGAAATTCGAATCGTCACCATTTTCGGTGGAGATTCCTATGAAAGACAGTTCAGTCAATTGCGCTCGGGCTGCCAAATCGTGGTAGGTACTCCCGGTCGTGTTATGGACCATATGCGTCGCAAAACATTGAACATTTCAAAAATTCGCATGCTCATTTTAGATGAAGCCGATGAAATGCTCAACATGGGTTTCCGCGAAGACATCGAAACCATTTTATTAGATGCTCCCGAACAACGTCAAACGATTTTGTTTTCGGCGACAATGCCTCCGGAAATTCTGGAGCTGTCGGTCAAGTATCAACACGAACCACATACGGTACGCATCGATAATAAGCAAATGACAGTTTCGACCTTGGAGCAATTCTATTTTGAAACACCTCGCGGTAGAAAATTTGATGCAGCCGTGAGTTTGCTCTCTTATTCTCAACCGAAACGGGCGATCATCTTTTGTAATACCAAGAAAATGGTTGATGAGTTAGTGGAAGAATTAAATACGCGTGGCTTTCCTGCACAAGGTCTCCATGGAGACATGCGCCAAAGCCAGAGAACGCTGGTTATGAACCAGTATAAAGCTGGAAAGTTTGCGATTTTGGTCGCTACCGATGTAGCAGCTCGCGGTATCGATGTTAACGATGTAGAAATCGTTTTGAATTTCGATCTACCCCAAGATGAAGAATATTATGTTCATCGTATTGGAAGAACTGCCAGAGCGGGTAAAACCGGTAAATCCTTTACCCTAATTCAGGGAAGAGGTCAGTTCACTCAATTAAAAGACATTATGCGCTATACAAAGAGCCAAATCCAACCTCAAATCCTTCCTTCGGTTGATGAAATACGCGAACAGCAAATTCAACAAAAAGCGAAAGACCTGAAACGGTATATGGAAACAGAGGATTATCAAAAATACATTCCGGTGATTGAAAAAATTGCTGCTGAATCCTATTCTCCCATAGAAATTGCTGCTGCACTGTACGCAATGCAACAGGGTCCGGAGCAAGACTTGGCACAGTTAGCAAACCTACAAGTGTTGCCTACTGAATCAGAACCGGTACAAGACCGAAACATGAGAAGACGTAGTGATGTTCGAACCAACAAACAAGGACAAGTTATTCGTGATCGTGACCGAAAAGTGATTCGCGAACCGGGAACTGCTGTGATCAAAATTTCGATTGGACATAATGACCGCGTGTCCGCAGCTCATATCTTAAGTGCTGTTGCGGGAGGAAGTGGAATTCCGGGAAAGCTGATCGGAGCAATTACCATTCAGCAAACTTTTAGTCTGGTGGATGTACCCAAGGAATATAGGAAGTCAATTATTGAAAAATTGAATAACACCAAGATCAAAGGAAAAACTGTAAAAGTTTTATAAAATTGATACACAACTGCCTGCCGAGCTTCGATTCGAAACTCGGCAGGCAGTTTCTATTTGGGAACAAAATATCTAAAAAAAGCGTCTTATCTTTTGTATGTGACAAATATAGCCTTGCACCCAAGGACAGAAGTGATTATAATAAAAGAATACGAAAACGAAAGGTCGGTGTTTTCTATGCAACAACCCTCTAGCAGGAAAAAGCACCAACAACAAATCCTAGTCAAAAAGCGGAAACGTATTATTATAACATCAATTTTAGCAGTAGTGCTTTTTATTGTTTCCATGGCAGCCACCCTAGGGGTTTATTCTTGGCTTAATCCGGATACGGATTTATTTGCTTGGTTGCATCCGGTTCAAAAGACGGAAGAAGGCGAAGAAGTTCCTGTTCTAAAAGAGAGATTTAACCTTTTAGTATTGGGAGTTGATGAAAGACTCGATGATTTGGGGCGCTCCGATACCATGCTCTTTTTCTCGGTTCCTTCCGATGGCAGTCAACCTTTACTGATTTCGATACCTCGTGACACCATGATATGGAAAAAAGAATTGCAAGTGTACGATCGCATCAACAATATCTATCCTTCCGACGGCATTGATGCCACGGTTCAAATGGTTCGGAATTTATTCGGCGTGCCGGTAGACGGGTATGTCAAAGTCAATATTGAGGGATTTGTGGAACTGATCGATATCATGGGTGGCGTACGACTTGTTGTGGATGAGCCCATGGATTATGAAGATCCATATCAAGACCTCTATATTCATATTCAACCGGGTGACCAAATCATGGACGGTCAAACCTCAATGGAATACGTGCGGTTCCGCGCTGATGGCACGGGAGATATCGGTCGGATCGCTCGTCAACAAAAGTTTTTAAAAGCAGCCATGGATCAAGCATTGAGTATGAATAACCTTTCGAAAATCCCAAGTATGATTCGACAAGGATTTTCTATGATTGAAACCAATGTCAGTATCAATAAGTTATTGTCCTTGGCGAACACAATCATCCGTAATGGTATTTCTGATTTTCATTCAGCTATGTTACCGGGAGATGGACTTTATTATGGCGATGCTTCGGTTTGGATGTTGAGATTAGAGGAAATGTATACACTCATTTCAGAGCTGATGATTCCGGAAGATCGTGATGATATGTACATGAATCTTCTTCAACAGAAATGGATCGTAGATTATCAAAAAGTCCATGATGAGGCTTTAGCGAGGGCAACTGCGATTTGGGAAGAGACGGGAATGTGGTTATCAGATTCCGAATATGCCTATTGGAAGGCGTCACAGTATGTTCCGGACGTGGAGCCGAGGCCGGAAGACCCTGTTGAACCGGAAGAGCCAGAAGAACCCGTAGAACCAAATGAACCTGAAATACCGGTTGAACCGGAAGACCCAGTTGATCCTATTGAACCCGGAGAACCGGTGACTCCGCCAACCCCAATCACTCCTCCTGCGCCAATTACGCCATAGTTCAAAAAAAACCAGCCCTTATCTGTTAAAAACAGAAGAGGGCTGATTCTTTTAAATCAACGAGCAATGATGTCAATGTCACCTTGTTGAGTACCTTTTAGTTCAATGATCAACCGATGAGGTAGACAGACGGCAATGTCACCTGCTTTGGTTAGCCAACCGACTCGGACGTCGATTTGCTCCGGACAATTAGCTTCCTTTACCCGGATTTTACCGGGAGCCACTTCAATGATGTTATAATGTTCCTGGTGCTCACCATGGTAAAACGTGAGTTCATAGGGTTCAGTCACGGTTGATAAGTCAATCGTCTCTACAATTTCGTTATCTTGACGAATGACAGCAATGAGTGCTGTATCGGGTAAGAAAAATCGATAGATGGGATAAATCAGAGAAGCGAAAAAAAGGACGATTACCATGAAAGCAATAACAAAATCACCTTTTCGCCACTTAAAGTTTTGCATGCTGATCCACCAATTCAAGGAAGCTCTGACAATAGGTTTCTTGGGAAGTAGTCATTGGAATACTGCCCTGAACTAGCATTTCAGAACCGCCTCCCTTGCCTCCGAGAGATTTTTGTAACTCCTTCAATAATTGATTCATGGGAACTTGGAGATCCGGCGTTCGAGCAAAAGTATATTGAGCAGGTGTCGCTTGGTTTGCTAAAAGAACAATCGTTTTTGGATGTTTGGTAATCGCAAAAGTCAATTTTTTCATGTCATTAAGGGTTCGACTTTCAGGCAAAATCGCTTGAATGACGGCAATATCTGCCATATGGCTTGCATCTTTTCGTAAGGATTCTGCTTCGATTTCTACTAATATGCCTGCGGCTTCTTGTAAGTTTTTATCTAACTCTTTTATTAGAGTTTGTTGACGCCAAAAAACCTCTTCAAGCTCTTGATCTTTTACAGAAAAATGATTTGCCAATTTCAAGACCATTTGATTTTTCCACTGATAATCCCTCAGCGCTCGAACACCACAAAAAAACTCAACTCGAGTTACCCCTTTTGAGCGCTCCCAACGCCTGATTTTTATGATTCCGATCTCCCCGGTATAAGCAGGATGTGTTCCGCCACAAGGAGACCAATCGAATCCTTGCACTTCTATGACTCGAATATTCTCGTGCACCTTCGGTTGCTTTCTTAACGGTAAATTCTGAATCTCATCCGGAGAAACCCAATGCCGAATGATAGGTAAATTTTGCCAAACAATCTGGTTAGCAGTCGATTCAACTTGTGAGATTTGTTCATCAGTCAAGTTGACAAGATCCAAGTCTATGGTTAAATTCTCTTCCGTTAAGTGAAAACCAATAGTAGCCGCTTGGCAATGCAACAAGAAAGCTTCCGACAATATATGTTGACCTGCATGTTGTTGCATGAAGTCAAAGCGACGAGACCAATCGATTTCACAATGCGCACTTGTCCCGATCGGTTCCTGTTTCGTATAATGAAAAATTAACCCATCTTCTTCAGTAACATCGAAGACATCAATGCCATTGATTTTACCTTTGTCGTTCGGTTGCCCTCCGGAAGTTGGATAAAAAGCAGTTTCACGAAGGCGGATCCGAAAGGTTCCGTTCTTCATAGGCTGCGTATCCAGGATTTCCGAATCAAATTCGCGTAAATAGGGTTGGTCAAAATAAAGTCTGGTTTGCATGATATATCACCCGTTTCTTGGAATACTACTATTATAGCCGTTATTGATGCGTAAGGGAAGTGGAAAAAGAAATTCTTGCAGAAATTCAGAAGGAAAATAGTAATCCTTAGAGAATAGAAATTAAGACTGGGTTCACTTAAGCTATATTTTTAAGGAGCCAAGCAAATGATTAACGAGGAGGAGATTCACATGATTACAGCAATTCGTGGTGGTAAAGTCTATACGATCACCAAAGGAATTCTGGAAAACGCTACGGTTTTAATTGAAAACGGCAAAATCAAAGCTGTTGGGACCGAAGTAAAAATCCCGAAGGGTGCAGAGATTGTCGAGGCCGCAGGAAAAATTGTAATGCCCGGAATGATTGATTCCCATTCTCATCTTTCCCTATTTGGTGATCCAAGTATTTGGGCCACCAGTGATGGTAACGAAATGACCAGCTTCAACACCGCTCAATTGCGCGGTGCGGATGCCTTGAATCCCCAAGATCCAGCAATTCCAGTGGTTCGTAATGCAGGTGTCACGACGGTTTATACCGGACCCGGTTCTGCTAATATTATTGGTGGAACAGGATTCGCAATGAAATTACGCGGTCTTACCGCTGATGAAATGATTATTCCTGGAACCGAAGGCATGAAGATGGCATTAGGTGAGAACCCGAAACGTGTTTATGGTGAGATGAAGAAAACCTATCCTGCAACGCGTATGGGCAACGCTGCGGCTTTAAGAGAATCTTTTGTTGCTGCACAGAATTATATGAAGAAAATCGAAGTAGCAGAAAAAGAAAACAAACCATTGCCGGATCGTGATCTCAAATTGGAAGCGGTTGCCAAAGTATTACGTGGTGAGATGAAAGCTCGTATTCATGCTCACCGTGCCGATGATATCTTGACCGCTATCAAAATATCGGAAGAATTTAATATCAAATATGTTATCGAACATTGTACCGAAGGGTATATGATCGCCGATATTCTTGCTGCAAAAAAAGTTCAAGCGACCGTAGGTCCGTTGCTCATGGGACACAGTAAACATGAGTTATGGAATGTAACCTTGAAAAACCCCGGTATTTTAGCCAAAGCTGGCGTGACCGTCGCTTTACAGGCTGACACAGCTGGCGATACCAAGTATTTGCCGATTCATGTAGGACTTGCTATTCGCGAAGGCATGGATGAAGAGGCTGCATTCCGTGGCGTTACCATTACAGCCGCTGAGATTTTAGGAATTGAAGATCGTGTAGGTTCTTTAGAAGTTGGCAAGGATGCCGATATTGCTATCTTCGACGGTCATCCATTCTGCAACCTCACGCATTGTGATATGGTATTTATCGACGGGGTCGTAGTTTTCAAACGCGAAGTCTAAAGATTATTTAAATTTCGAATAGAGCTGTTCTCTTTTTTGGGAATAGCTCTATTTTGCTTTACAAAAAGTACCTCAAGTTCTATAATATAATGAGTTTGGAATGAGGAGGTGGAAGAATGGCTGAAGCCATTAGATTAACACAACTGACAAAAGCAGCCGGGTGAGCATCTAAGTTGGATCCGAAGATCCTGGCGCAAGTTTTGCGTCATTTACCCAAACCGACCGATGCAAATCTCATAATTGGCTTAGACACCTCGGACGATGCGGCTGTATATCGACTAAACAACGAGCAAGCCATCATTCAGACCTTGGATTTTTTTACGCCGATGGTCGATGACCCATATCTCTTTGGCCAAGTTGCAGCAGCAAATTCCTTGTCAGATGTCTATGCCATGGGTGGTACTCCGATTCTGGCACTCAATATTGTTTGCTTTCCTAATTGCCTTTCTCCCGATGTGCTTCAAGAGATTTTAAGAGGCGGAAGCGAAAAAGTTATGGAAGCAGGAGCTTCTACTGTGGGGGGACACTCCGTAGAAGATGATGAACCGAAATACGGTTTATCGGTCACCGGATTAGTTAACCCAGGCAAGGTGTGGGCAAACCAAGGCGCCAAACCGGGAGATGTATTGATTTTAACTAAACCACTCGGTAGTGGAATTCTGAGTACCGCAATCAAGGCAGACCTAATTTCTCCTGAAATAATTGAACGAGCCATAAACTGGATGCGATTGCTAAATAAATACGCAGCCGAACCTGCTCAAAAGCGAAATATTTCTGCTGCAACCGACATTACCGGTTTCGGTTTTATTGGTCATGCGATCGAGATGATTCAGAACAGCTCCGTCGACTTAAAAATCATGGCGAAAGCACTCCCAGTCATGGAAGGTGCTAAGGATATGGCAGAAATGGGCATTATTCCTGCAGGAGCATATCGTAATAAAACTCATGTTCAGGGTTTGGTACAGTACCATGAGCAAATACCTTTGTGGTTGCAAGACATTGCATCCGACCCGCAAACCTCCGGGGGATTACTGATTTCTCTACCTATTGAAGAATGGACAATACTGAAAACCGATTATGACCGACTCGGGATTTTCTACGCAGAGGTCGGCCGAGTCGTTTCCGGAACAGGTCATTTGTATTTTGAGTAAGGAGTTTTTATGATCCCTCTTTTAATCGAAACATGTTGTTCTACTTTCGAAGATGCTATGGCTTCCATGTCTGCAGGAATACAGAGAATCGAACTCAATACGGCGTTAGCTTTGGGAGGCTTAACAGCATCCATACCTCTACTAAAGAGAATCAAACGTGAGACCAACCTGAAGGTGATGACCATGCTCCGCCCACGAGAGGGAGGAATGGCGTATCGAACTTCAGAATACCAAATCATGGAATATGACTTGGAAGCACTGCTCGATGCCGGTGCCGATGGAATCATGTTTGGTATTTTGAATGAAGATGGCTCAATTGACCTACCAAGGACAGAGAAATTACGGACTCGACTGGGGAATAGAGACGCTATTTTTCACAGAGCCTTTGATTTGACACCCGAACCGAAGCAAGCCTTAGATCAATTGATTCAATTAGAGTTTACTCGCGTACTGACCAGTGGACAGAAATCTACCGTTCTACAAGGGGAAGATCTGCTACTGCAGCTTAAAGCACAAGCGGGAGATCGAATCACGGTACTACCCGGTGGGGGCTTACGCGCAGATAATGTTTTAGCGTTCGTTCGTAAAACGGGTTTCAGAGAAGTTCATTTTACACCCAGAAAGCCCAGAATTGACACTTCCAGCTCAGCAAAACCGGAAGTGTTGTTCGGTCTGCCTGGGTTTTCTCACGATGAAATCTATGGTGATTTGGATGAGCAAAAATTGACTGACATAATCCGTCAATATAATTGTGAAAAATTTCAATAAGCGTCTTAAACAGACACGATTTTTGTGAAGGATTTCCCTAGCGAAAAAAAGAACTTATATAGCGAAGAGATAAAATCAGGATTCTCTATAAACA
>CAZAFY010000010.1:0-14773 GCA_964484445.1 uncultured Eubacteriales bacterium | reverse complement strand
TTCTTAACCGATCTGCTACTTCGATCAGGACTTGGTCTCCCACATCGTGACCGTAGGTATCATTAATGGTTTTGAATCGATCGAGGTCCAAGAAAAGCAAGGCAATTTGCTCTCCCTCTTCTCGTTGCTCGATATAGTTTTGAAGCTGCTCCATAAAGAAGCGGCGATTGCCAAGATTGGTCAATTCATCGTGAGATGACAACTCTTGGTACTTTCTTTTGCTTTCTTCTAAATCTTTGGTGCGTTGCCGAACCCGTTCTTCCAAAACCTGCTGACCATGCCTTAACAAGACTTCGTTGCGTAAGGACGCCTGTACATACCCACTCATGCTGATATAGATGACGGCAAAGAAGATATTGTTGAGTAGCATCCCGAGATCAGGACTGCCTAAGGTTAAAAGCACAAAAGGGTTTAATAGTGCATATCCCATACGAATCCACCGGAAAAGACGTTGCTCTGCTTTAATCTCGTGGACCTTACTTTCCACCGTGTGAGGATGATAATAGAGAGCTCCCATGGCAAAGAGAAGTAACGAAGCCATATAGGCTGCATCGACTGGGGAGTTAGGGGTATAACGCTGATATAAGCTCAAGTAAGCCCAAATCAAATCAACCACAACATAGAAAAAGCAGCCCAATGCCAACAGTGTTTTCCAGAGTTGAAATTCTTCTCGACGCAATGCAAGTGCATTGGTAGAAACACCGACTAAAACGACAGCATCTAAGAGCATAAAGAAACTAAACGTCAACCCCATTTCTTGAAGCAAGGGTGCCTCCTGCCAACTTCCTTGGAAAAAAACTAGCCAAAGAAATGTCATGGTAAAATAGGTCACTGCGACCGCATCAAGACCATATTGTACAAGCCACCATCTCTCAACCCGTTGGCGCGTAATTTGTAATGTATAAAGGGCTAGAATGATATTGGTTCCCCCATACACCAAGCTCAACCAAGACCATGCAAAGGGATCCATGTGCAGAACCCACCGTGAAATAAACCAAATCAAATCTCCTACCACATGACAGCCAATTGCAAAAATCAATAACGCCCAAAGGTTGCGCATCTCTTTTTTGATTTCAGTTTTCCACGTATGAATCAAAACCAAAGTAGCCACGGAACCCCCCAGAGCAGACAAAAAATCTCCCCAAAACTGATAATGCTGCACTGTTACAACGGTATACACCGCAAAATAAAGGAGAATCGCAATCGTTCCCTTCTTTTTGCTGGAAGACAACATTGAAATCCCCCCTCGGTTTTTAAATAAATCACCCTTAACAGGGAAAATATAACACATTCTACCTTTCGGCGCAATAGAAAAAAGACACCTTCTCCCAAAATCGGAGAGGGTGTCTCAATTTTAACCTCTTTAACAACTCCACTATGCTACTTTGAAGTCGTTACGTCCTTTACGCTCATAGATGAGAGCAAACACCGTTGCAACCCCAAGGGCAATCAGAGTCAACGTAAAAGGCAGTTTAGGACCGATTGTATACAACGCCCCAGAGGCAAACGAACCAAAAATCGATCCTAAAGATTTCATAGCGTTATAAAAACCCATGACCAAATTACTTTCCTTGCCTACGGCTTTCTGAGAAACCAGTGCTTGAACGACCGGCATGGAAACCGCATTGAAAGCAAAGAAGGCGATGTTGATCAAAATGAAAGGAACAACAGCATCTACCACAACGATTCCAGCCATTGTGACCGTACATATGGCGAGAACACCAATGATGGATTTGCGAATATCGGTCTTATTAATAATCCACATGGCAATGGTCGTATTCGCCGCCAACGTGATCAACCCCATGGCTCCTTTTAACAACCCATTGTAACCGGAACTAAAGCCAAAAACATCTTTGATATAATAGTTGAAGGAATGGTCAAATGCTGTAAATCCCAAGCTGTGCATCATCACCATGCCAAACAGGAAGGCTAAAATCCAGTTCAAGAATTTGCGGCTGTCTAAAAAAGCCTGGAAGGGATTTGCCTGAACCGCCAATTGCTTCATATTGAGCGAACTTAACGGAATTTTGGTGTCATCCTCACAAAGGAAGAAAAATATGAAGCCGCAGGTTGCTAAAATAACGACTTGAGCAACAATGGCCAAATAGGTATGGATCTCCCCCAATAAGCCACCAGTCAGAAATCCGAATGCACTGCCGACCGATTGAATGGTCGCCAAGACCGTTAAGTCTCGCCCTCTTTGCCGTTCGTCACCAGCCGTATTAACAACATAGGTCAAAACACTGACAAAGGTCGCCCCTGTAAAAGCGCCGGTAAAAGCTCTCGCCAGAATAAAGTGAAGTTCTGTTTGAGCAAGGCCAAAAAAAGTTTGACCTAAGGCATAGCCTAAACAGCCGATTAGCAATCCTTTACGACTGGAGATATAGGTATTGATTTTCCCCCAAAACGGAGATAATAAGAAGTTGACGATCATCATTGAGCCCAAAGCAACTCCGAACATATAATTGCCGAGGTTCAAACTCTTGAAGATGGTGGGGGTCACCGGGTGCGCGAAACTGGCTGCCATATTCAAGAGCACAACCGTTGCAAAAAAGAAGATTCTGGGGGAACTTTTTCGTTCCATGATTGATCGGCCTCCAAATCATTTGAGAAAGATACTATTCCTCTTCCCGCGGGAATACCGGATACGGATGTTGCAGGAAGGATTCATAGACAATTCCATCGGTTGCTTTTACAAATTCCTCTTTGGCCGCTTTGACCAATTCAGGATCTTTTAAGAATTTTAAACCCGCGACTGCCATGGCTTTCGCAGCATAAATCATTCCTTTATGCCCTACTGAACTGGCAGAAGAAGCGGTCACCATCCAAGAATGTCCGGGGATCGCCCACGGGTTGGTAGCAGTGCCAAACATCACGGTCGGGCAGTTCCAGCTGACATCGGCCACATCGGTTGAACCGGCCATAGCCGTACCCTTGCCGGAGGGTTCTTTAACCTCCGTACACAAAGGCATATCCAAGGATACCCCTAATCGCGCTGCTTTTTGTTTGCGTTCGTCTTCGTTAACATGGGACGATAATTTTCTGGCAAATTCCAAATCGGCTTCGTCCCAAGGTTCCGGACCCACCTCGACCAAAGCATCGTGCATCGCCATGGCAACGACTTCGTTGGGAAGAGTATTCCAAACGCCGCTCTCTAACAGGATATCGACTTCGGTCTCGGTCATCATAGCTGCCCCACGTGCAATTTTTTTCACACGTTCTACAATATCTTTCAGGGCTTGCACATAAGGAGCCCGAACAAAATACCACACCTGAGCGCGGTCGGGTACAATATTCGGAGCCATGCCGCCATCGGTAATCACATAATGAATGCGGGCCTGGGTGATCACGTGTTCACGAAGGTAGTTACTACCCACATTCATCAGTTCAACCGCATCTAATGCACTACGGCCATTGTGTGGATCCCCTCCGGCATGAGCAGTACGTCCTTTGAAGGTGAATTTCAAAGAATTGTTGGCGTTCGAGCTGTTCAGTTGAACCCCGTTGGCACTACCCGGATGGTAGGCAAAGGCAATATCCACATCGGCAAAGAGCCCGTGTTTCGCCATCATGGCTTTGGCACTGTAATTTTCTTCGGCCGGGCAACCATAATAAACAATGGTTCCACCCAGTCCCTGTGCTTCCATCTCTTCTTTTAATCCCAGAACGGCACCTACACAGGCCACGCCCAAAAGATTATGTCCACAACCATGACCGGGAGCCCCTTCTTTGACTGGAATTGGATCTGCGCAAGCTTGATTGCTCAAGCCCGGCAAAGCATCGTATTCTGCTAAAAATCCGATAATGGGTTTACCCGAACCCCAACTGGCGGTAAAGGCGGTGGGAACACCGGCCACATTTTCTTCAATACGAAATCCCTTGCTTGCTAAATAATCACGACTAACATCGGCAGATTTGTACTCTTTCAAACTTGTTTCGGCAAAACTCCAAATTTGATCACTGAGCTGGGTCAATTCATTGCGAACGGTTTCAATGGCTTTCAATGCTTTCTCCATGACACACCCTCCCTTAAGTTTTATCTTATTCATTTACGCTTTTCACTGAGGAATTCCTGCCCAAGATTAGAAGGTTTCCCGAAGGATTCACCTACCTTTTACATCATTTGGCAGGGTTTTGTCCTCGGGTTCGCGAAATAGCACGGAAAAGAGAGAAAGAGGTGTTTGCGTTGACCGATGAAGCTAAAAAAATAATTCCTTCCGAAATCGAAGCTGCCTGGACCGCCGATGTCCGGTTAGCCGTGCGTCGCATGGCGTTGCTTTATCATTCCATGACCACCAATCTGATTGCAGCACTCGGGGAAGAAGAAGCGAAGAAGTTGACCGATAAAATCGTATGGGATTATGGCACCTTGTGTGGCCAGGCAGTGCGTGAAGCTGTATTGGCCCAGGGTAAACCTTTAACCTATGAAAATTTCCGTTCAATTCCCGATTTGCCAAGTAAAGGATGGGAACACGGCAGCTACACCGATGAAGCCGGCCAAACTCATGCAACCGTCTCCTACTGCCCGGTTGCCGATGTATTTGCCCAATATAAAACACCGCTGGCACGAAGTTATTGCTTGGTTGACCCCTCCAAGTATGAAGGTTATGATCCCGAGCATACCATGCGACACGCCAAACACGTCATGGATGGAGATGGCTTTTGCTGGATTGTAGTTGAGAAAAAGCAATGAAACCGAATCGCTCTGAACATATTTTGATTTGTTTATCGGGGGCTCCCTCCAATGCACGAGTTATTCGTGTTGCTGCCGATATGGCCTGTGCCTTACAAGCCCCAATGACAGCTTTATATGTTGATCATAAACCCATGGATCCGGCAAGTCGTTTACGATTACAAGATCATTTAAAGCTGGCAGAAAGCTTAAACGCACGAATTGTAACCGTCCATGGAGAGAACTTAGCAGTTCAGCTGGTGGAATATGCCAAACTCAGTGGTGTCAGTAAAATTGTCTTAGGACAATCGGGTCGCACAACGGGGTTTACACTCCGTCGCAAGAGCTTAGCCGATGAAGTCATGCTTCTGGCACCCCATTTGCAACTCTACATTATACCAAATACTCCAGATGCAAACGAGGAAGCAGAAGAAACCCATTGGCGATTCCACTGGCAAGATGCTGCCAAAGCTATTGGGATCCTCGCATTGACGACCCTCGTTACACAGATCTTTGATCGTGCCGGATTCAGTGATGCCAATATCATCATGGTTTATTTATTAGCAGTGATGCTGACCGCAATGGTAACCAATGGTCGCTTTTATGGAACTGCCGTTTCCTTAATCAGTGTCGTGCTGTTCAACTATTTGTATACCGAGCCGCGATTCACTTTGCGCGCCTATGATGCTGATTATCCGGTCACCTTCTTGGTCATGTTTGTGGTTTCCTTTTTGGCCGGAACTTTGACGATGCAGGTAAAAAGTCAAGCCAAATTGGCGGCAACCAAAGCATATCACACGCAAGTCTTGCTAGAGACCAGTCAGAAATTGCAACAGGCCGATAGCGAAAAGGAAATCCTGATTGAGACCGCTCGGCAACTTGAGAAACTACTGCGTTGTGCTGTCTTGATTTATCCAATTCGCAAAGGTGAGTTATCTCCCCCGCTCTATGTCAGGCAACTGCAAAGTAGCGAAGTACCGGATCGGTTTCTTTCCGACCACGAAAAAGCTGCAGTCGCTTGGGTATTCACCCATAATCACCAAGCCGGAGCCACGACCCAACAATTTCCGCAGGCTCGTTGCTTGTATCGTAGTGTCCGAAATCATGACCGTATCTTTGCGATTTTTGGTTTAGCTTTAGAAAGCCGGGCCATCTTAGACCTTTTGGAAAAAGACTTGTTGACTGCCATTTTTAGCGAGGCAGCAATGGCCTTGGAAAAAGAAGATCTAAACCGCCTCAACACACAAATCACCATCACCTCACAACAAGAACAATTGAGGGCAAATTTACTTCGAAGCATTTCACACGATTTGCGCACCCCACTCACCAGTATTTCCGGTAATGCCGACTTTCTCCTCAACAATTCCGAAGAAATGGATTACGATAAACGCCTCGCTTTTTATCGAGATATTTATGAAGACGCGATGTGGCTCAACAATTTGGTTGAAAATCTCTTATTCATTACACGAATTGAAAACGATACCATGCAACTCAATCTTCAACCCGAATTGCTCAGTGATATTGTTGAAGAAGCTTTATCCTATGTTCAACGGCGAAACAGCAACCATTATATTGAGGTCGACTTAGGCGAGGAACTGCTCATGGCACGCATGGAATCTCGCTTAATCATTCAAGTCGTAATCAATCTTTTGGATAATGCTCTCAAATATACACCGGCAGGCTCTCACATTAACATTCGAGCCTTTCGAGAGAATTCATGGATTCATCTGGTGATTTCTGATGATGGTCCGGGTATTGATGATGGTACCAAAGCCCATCTGTTTGAATTGTTTCACACCGGACCCAAACTTTCGGCAGATGGTCGTCGTGGATTAGGTTTGGGGCTAGCACTTTCCAAATCCATTATAACGGCCCATGGAGGTACCATTGAGGTTCGGGATCGAATCCCCCATGGCGTAATCTTTGAGTTCAGTTTACCGGCAGAGGAGGTGACATATCATGGAGAAGAAAGGGAAAGTATTGGTTATTGAAGATGACAAGGCGATTCGCAATCTCATGGCAGCGACCCTTGAGAGCCGTGGCTACTCCTATGTCTTTGCTGAAACCGGTCAGGAAGCCTTACTAAAAATTACTGGTGCCGCTCCGGATCTCATCATTTTAGACCTTGGTTTACCCGATCTCGATGGTATTGAAATCATTCGAAGGGTCCGAACTTGGTCCAAAATCCCAATCATTGTGGTCAGCGCTCGAAGTAATGATAAAGACAAGGTTATGGCCCTGGATGAAGGAGCAGACGATTATCTGACCAAGCCCTTCAGTGTAGAAGAACTCTTGGCCCGAATCCGGGTCGCTTGGCGCAGAATTCAAGATACCCTACATTCCTATGAAACCACGGAATCCTCTTTCTGCAATGGCCCTTTGGAAATCGATTATCTCAGTCGCGCTGTCAAAGTTGAAGGTGTTGAAATTCATTTAACACCGATTGAATACAAGTTGTTGACCTTATTAGCGAAAAACATTGGCAAAGTGTTGACCCATAATTACATTCTCAAAGAGGTGTGGCAAAATTACCTGCCCAATGATACCCCTTCTTTACGCGTTTTCATGGCAACCTTACGAAAAAAAATTGAACCTGCTGCCCAAGCAACCAAGATGATCCAAACTCATGTCGGAGTTGGCTACCGAATGATCCGAATAGAAGAGGATGAAATGAATCCCTAATCTTTCCCCCTTAAGCAAAAGAGAATCTCCTCACAATGAAGAGACTCTCTTTTTTTGCGCTTATTTTTTG
Source organism: uncultured Eubacteriales bacterium (assembly GCA_964484445.1). Taxonomy (GTDB): domain Bacteria; phylum Bacillota; class JAAYKD01; order JAAYKD01; family JAAYKD01; genus CALCNS01. The sequence continues at coordinate 7,349 of CAZAFY010000010.1, read as the reverse complement.
GCAATCGCTTTTTTTGCAGCTTCCACCACGTCTTTGGCAGTCAACCCGTATTTTTCAAGTAGTTGAGCCGGCTTACCGGACTCCCCAAAGGTATCTTGGATTCCCACTCGAACCAAAGGAGTCGGTGCTTTTTCAGATAATACTTCGGCAACGGCACTGCCTAACCCGTTGATGATACTATGTTCTTCTGCCGTCACAACGGCCCCTGTTTTTCGGGCTGTTGCCAAGATCGCTTCCTCGTCGAGCGGCTTGATAAAGGGAACATGCAAAACTTCGGCTGAAATGCCTGCTTCGGCTAAGATATCTGCTGCTTCTAAAGCCACGGCGGTCATCATCCCGGTTGTAATCAAGCTGACCTGTTCTCCGCTCTTCATACAACGCGCCTTGCCCCATTGCATCTGGTAGTCTTCAGGCATAATGACCGGGACTGCTGAACGACCCATGCGTAAATATACAGGACCTTCATAGGCAGCAATGGCATGCACCGCTGCGGTGGTTTCCACGGCATCCGCCGGACAAATCACGGTCATTCCCGGAATACCGCGCATTAACCCCATATCTTCAATTGATTGATGCGATGCCCCATCTTCTCCTACCGTGATTCCGGCATGGGTCGCCGCGATTTTTACATTCAAATGCGGATATCCGATGGAGTTGCGGATTTGCTCATAAGCGCGTCCCGTTGCAAAAATCGCAAAGGTACTGGCAAAGGGGATCTTGCCACTAGCTGCCAAGCCGGCGGCGATTCCGGTCATATTCGCTTCTGCGATGCCAATACTGAAAAATCGTTCCGGAAAACGTTGGGCAAAGGCAATGGTCATGGTCGATTTAGCAAGGTCTGCATCTAAGACTACGACTTTGGGGTTCTGCTCTCCCAATGCGACCAGAGCTTCTTTATAAGCATCGCGGGTGGCAATCATTTTACTCATGGCTCGACTCCTCCTTCTCGGTTAGCTCTGCCAAGGCTTGTGCTAATTGGTCGGCATTGGGGGCACTGCCGTGCCATTCCGCTTTATTTTCCATAAAGGAAACCCCTTTGCCTTTAATCGTATGTGCTAATAACAGAGTCGGTTGACCTTTGGTCGACTTCGCCACGCAAATGGCTTCTCGAATTTGCGTAAAATCATGACCGTCGAGTTCAACTACATGCCAACCAAATGCCTTAAATTTTTCAGCAATGGGTTCAATGTTCATCACATCACAAATTTCGCCACAGATCTGCAGGTTATTATAATCTAGAATTACTGTTAAATTGTCCAGCTTATAATGGGCAGCTGCCATTGCCGCTTCCCAGATTTGCCCTTCTTGACATTCTCCATCGCCAATAATCGCATAGACACGGCGGGGGCTGTGGTCCAATCTTGCCGCCAAAGCCATCCCTAACGCTCCCGATAAGCCCTGACCTAAGGAGCCGGTTGAGAAATCAACACCAGGAATATGTTTCATATCGGGATGTCCTTGTAAACGACTGTTGATTTGTCGGAAGGTTTTTAATTCCTCCACCGGAAAGAACCCCCGCAGTGCCAATGTCGCATAAAGCGCTGGGGTTGCATGGCCTTTGCTCATCACAAAGCGATCTCGCTCCGGATATTGCGGGTTCATCGGGTCCAAACTCATTTCTTCAAAATATAGTACGGTCATCACTTCAGCTAACGATAAAGAGCCCCCCGGATGTCCCGATTTCGCTGCTGCAGTCGCCTTTACAATTTCGCGGCGAATCTCACGGGCGATGGCTACATCTGTGTTCAGCATTTGACGTCACTCTCCTAAATTCATATTTTCGGATTATTTTTGAACTTGTCTTCTCTTTTGTTCGCGAACAGCTTGCATAAATTTAGGAATTGCTGCGAGCCGATGAAAGCGTTTTGGATTTCGCACTGCCCGGTAGAGCCACTCCATGTGAATGCTCTGCACCCAGGCAGGCGCACGTTGGTCAATCCCTGCCATGACATTGAAACTGCCGCCAACGCCAATTGCTACCAAGGGAGCCAGGTTTTTTTTATGCTTCTGAATCCAAATTTCCGCCGGTCTGGGAGGTCCCAAGGCACAAAACAACATCTCGGTGCCTGCTTCCCGGATTTCTGCAACCAACGAATCTTCCTCTTCGGTCTTGAAGTATCCGTCATGCATCCCACTAATCTGCAATCCGGGATATTTCTCTAAGGCTGCCATGGCTGCTTGGTTGGCAACGCCGGGGGAAGCCCCTAAGAAAAAGACCTTATATTTTTGTTGAGAAGCTAATTTCAACATCTCTTGCATGAGATCAAATCCAGCGACTCTCTCTTTTAAAGGGTCTCCTAATTGTTTGGCTGCCCATAGCATTCCGGTGCCGTCGGGAACCAGGAGGTCTGCTTTTTGTAAGGAGGCAGCGAATGTTTCATCTTGCAAGCCATTCCAAGCGATTTCCGGGTTGATGGTCACGATATGAGCAAACTCTTTTTTTCGAATGCGCTGTTCGATCCAGTCGACCGTCTCAGCCATCGTAATAGAAGCAATTCGATACCCTACAATTTGAACCGTTTTCATCGTTGATTCTCCTCTGCCGTTTGAATGGCCAGTCTAGCACTTTGTAACGCTTGGTCACGCAATTCATGGAAGCGTTGTGAAGAGGCTTCCATATCGAGGGGAGATTGCAGGGTCTGATTGATCAGTTGGATCAATTCCTCTGACCGCAGTTCACTCAAACTACCTGCCAAAACCTGGCCGACCCGTTTGGCAAAATGATCGACTTTGGGATCATAACGAATCGCTATCGCTTTTGTAGCAGTTATGGCTGCAAAAACAAGCGCATGTAAGCGAACACCAATCAATAATTGGCAAGATTTTATGACCGATAAAACTTCTTTGACGGAATAGCCGTGCGGCAAGCAAAAGGCGTGCTCTTTTTGTTTCATCTGTTCTTTAATCTTTTGGCCAATCGCCTCGTCTCCGCTTTGCTGCATGGGAATGAAAACCACTTGGGCTTGTTGTGTTGAGATTATTGCATCAAGTGCGAGTGCAAGTTGGTCTATCCAGGTTTCATCGTTTCCCCAAGGTCGTACCGATACTGCCAAAAGGGGCCCTCGCTCCGTTTGCACCCCCAGGTCTTTTAAAATCTGTTGACCAAGAGCACTTTCAGGAGATTCGAACAATAAAACGGGATCGGCTGAAAGATGTAGCTTTGCCTTAGGAATGCCTAACTGAAGCAATTCGTCAAAGGATTGTTGATCGCGCACGGTTAAAACTTTGGCTGCTTGCAAAATCCAACCGGTCAGACGACGATTAAACGCTTTACGAATCGGTCCAATGCCCTGGCCATAGATCATAAACGGGGTACGCCGCACCACGCTCATAGCCAGAATCAACAGGTAATATTGCAAACTGCGGCTGCTGGTAACATCTTGTAATAAACTGCCTCCGCCACTGATCAATAAGTCATTTTCCCCTAACGCATGCCAAATCGCTTTGTAATCGGTGCGCGAAATCGCATGGACATCATGACTGCTTTCGGTCAGTTTCGGATTCGCTGAAAGAACGGTTAGAGCTAGCTGTTCATGCTCCATCCGGAGAGCCTGTTGCATCGATGTCAAAATTGCTTCGTCGCCAAGATTATTGAAGCCATAATATCCGGAAATCAAAATTCGTAAAGGCCGAGAAGAACGGTCAGTTTGCCTGTTCGGCATGTTCTTCGTCCTCCTCCCAATAGCGATGGAACCAATGCGAGAACAGTCTCACCGCAATGGCTGCACCGATTCCTAAAATCACACCTAAGGCCAATCCCCACAGTCCGCGATTCATACTGATCCACATACCGGACCGCACATGAGCAAAGGAGTTCACAACCGAAACCCACCCTACGGTTGCTAATGCCAACAAAGGTCCTACTAGGAAGCGCTGCCCAAACGCCCACAAGAGGGGCATTAGCAGAATGGCAGGATATCCAATCAAGAATTCTTTGTTACGGGGTCTGGCGACTAAGACGCGTTCTAAAAAGGCACGCATTTTCAATTCTAATCCACTGATCGCTCCCACCGAAGCATTTCCGGAACGCAAAATATAATAGAACAGGGCCCCTGCAGCAACCACTGCAAACATTGCCCAAAGCACGGTGATAGGGCTGGCTAAAAGTTGTTTCAAATCACAACGCATTTCCTTCCAGCCGCGCTTCTCGACCGGTGCTTGAAATTGGAAGCCGTAACGCATGAAATACCACAGTCCCAGTATCAACAGTGGTAAGACAAATCCCACTTTAACACCGCGGAAATATTGAAGTTCCAGCATAAAAGTGTTGTCGCTCATGATGACACCCAACAGCACTCCACCGGCAAAAACGATGAGGAAACTGCCGACCGCTAAGAAGACTCCTTGTACCAAGAAACTCCAATTGCGCAGATTTCCCTTAAGGCGCTCTAGTTGTTTCATGGTGAATATTCCTGCCATAACCGGATACAACACCTGGGCTGCAAATGCTAAGAGTTGCCGCATGGTCACCCATGCCCCTCCAACCGTCGCGGTCGAGCGCGCCAGATATCCCGATGCCAAGGCTGCAGGAAGAGCCAACGCAATTAGAATCCACCAGAAAAGCGGTTTCCCCTCGATTCCCCATTGCATCAGAAACAAAACAGCGGTCCATGCGAGAGATAGCGGGATCAAGATCATCCAGCCTACCAAATGAAAGGGTTGCAAGGCAATGGCCGGACCGATTTCATAACCGGAATTTTGAATGCTTTGCACACCGGCCTGTAAAATACGTTGATTCAATTTCAAAATCTCATCCGGACTCTTTAACTGATTTTCAAACAAACGTAAATAGACCACTCGAATATTGCGGTCAACAGCAGCCCTTAACCATCGTTCTTGAATTCCTTGCTCGGTCAGCCAATCTTTTTTGTCAAGTTCTGCTCGTTGGATGGCATAGACACGAACGGCTTGAAAATCTAAGGCCTGCAAAAGGGCTTCATCTCCCGCGAGATGGATACTGTCGAGTTGGGTCATGGTTTCGACTAACCCATAATACCAGTTTTGTTCTCGTAGAAGTTCAACAAATGCCGTAAAGGCGGTATCGGGTTTTGTATAGTCTACGGGTTGACCATAAAGGTCTTGAGTGCCGGGAAGCTTGGTTCCGGTCACGATTACCCCAGTCACTTGACCAGAATCAACGAAGGGACGATATTGTTCTAAAAGCGTTTCCGCCGAGATCCCCGGTCTGTTGGCTGGACGCAACTGAACGTTGAATCCTAAAGCAAGATACTCTTCAAATTCCTCTGAGTCATACCAAAGCCCCGCACCTTCGTAAAGGTCCCAATAGGCCGACGGCATTTCTAAAACTGTGATATTTTGATTTTGAAACACTCTCCAATGCAGTGTTTCAATTGCCTCTTCCAAAGAAAAAAGCAAAGGTTCGTAAATTTTCGCTTCGTTGATTAGAATATAATGGCTCATCGGTCGCAATGGTCCTTGAAGGAGTTGTGCAAATTCGCCATTGGCTTGACTGCGAACCAACGCAGCGGCCTCTGGGTATTCGAGAACTGTAATATCTCCCCGTTCCTCGAGAAGCTTTAGGGTTTTCTGATATAACGTCGCCGTCGTAGCTCCCGCTGCTTTGAAATCATCCAACGCCTCTACATAAATTTCATAATCCCCGTAGCCCATTGCACTAAGATAAATTTCCTCGGTATCGATGACGACCTCGACTTGCTGCGCTTGTGCTTCTACCTCAATCCGGCGAAACGCCTGATAAAACACCGGCAAGAGAGATAGGATGATCAATACCACCAAAATTTGCTGGATTCGTTTGTTTTTAGTCAAGAGAATGCTCTCCTTCCGAGTGTTGAGGTATTGTAGGCAGGGTTGGTTGAATTCGACGTGTCATGGCATAGGCCAAGAGTGCCAACGGGATTCCTAAGAGCAGGCCCCAGCCGACACGCGACAACGACAAAAGATAAGGTGTATGCAAATGCATAAAGGTATTAAAGATCGACACTTGACCGGCAGTAGCTAGAAAAAGCAGTGCTAAAGCAATCCAAGGGGTTGATAAGAAAAAGGGCAAAAGGAAGAGTCCGGGATATCCGGTCAAGAACTCCTTAAACCGGGGCCGTACCCCAAAAAACTGTTGCAAGAGATTGCGTAAGGAACGTTCGATTCCGCTGACGGCACTGGTTTCATTGCCACTGCGAATCAGATAAAACCCGATCAGCCCTAAGAACGCCACTCCAGCAGCTACCTGTTTGCCGGAGAATAGATTCGTACGATCCGTTTTCTGCAAACGATACGGGGAGCGCAAGAGGGCGTAGGCTGCTGTTAAAACGAGAGGTAGAAAATACGCAATTTTCACGCCGCGGAAGCTAAAAATCGCATTCAAATACACCGTTTCCGAAAGCAAGCCATTGGTAATGGTCGCACCAATTAAGGTTAGAACACTAACTCCAAACAATCCTAGAACCGCTAGTTTCAATCGTTCCTGACGTGTTTGCTCCGGCTGGCTGTGCTGTAAAAGCAGAGTTAATCCTAAGCTGGGGAAAACCGTCGCTGCTAATAAAGCGAGACCGTCGAACAAATCGCGGCCTGGAAGCCATGAGTAGGCATATGCCAATGCAGCCAGCAGAGAGGCAAACAAACTGCCCATCAGTAAAGGTGGGGTCGTGAGCTTGGGCAACCAACAAGCAAGCAAGAGCGCGCCCGCGGCTACGATGCCAATGCTCATATAGAGGAACAATGTAAAAGGAATCGGCACCCCCGTTAACGGCTCTGCTTTGCCTAAGGTAAATCCAGCACCCTGTAGATCTCCGGATGTCTGTTCTAACCAGTGTTGCAGGCTTTGCAATTCCTGCCCGGGAGTCATATCCATATGTTTAAACGGTTTCAGAAATACGAAACGAATATTGCGGTCGGTGACTGCCAACAAAAGTTCTTCTCGGGTGTCATATGGATATCCGGGGTGAACACGGATTACACTCGCATTGGCCGCACCCAAATAGGTTTCCAAGCCTTTTTGCTCTCCCAAGAACTCAACCATTCCTAAGGTTGCGCCTCGCATGGCAATGATTTGAGCAATGGTATTGGTGTTGATCTCATTGCCATAACCATACACTTCGTAGCCGCTGAAAAACCACATATGCTGATTTGGCAAGGTAAATACTGCGGTTAACACTTGACTTAAGTCTTCGTATCCTTGTTCCTCAAGGGTGTTCGATACTTGCGGGGTCAAAATTAACCCATGATCTTCAGCATATTGTAATAAACTATACGGGGCTTCAAGAAGGTCCTGATCTAAGAGCACCAAGCTGGTCATCCCCCATGCTTGCGCTTGTTCCACAAGGTCAAGTGGTTGCATAGAAACGGCTTCGGCGATCTTGACGAGATCCCCATAC
>CAZAFY010000009.1:8068-15078 GCA_964484445.1 uncultured Eubacteriales bacterium | reverse complement strand
GCAAGAAAGTTTTACTGGCAAATCAGTTTGCTTTGATCTCCGAGGAAGCGGTACGATTAGCTCGGCTCAATGCAATTTCAAGTTCAGCTGCTTGGGTGGGTGCAATTGCATACGGATTCCAGATTCTTTTTGACTTTTCAGGATACTCCGATATGGCAATCGGTCTCGGCAAAATGTTCGGCTTTCATTTCCCGGAAAATTTCGATAGCCCTTATATTTCCAAATCGGTTTCGGAATTTTGGCGTCGTTGGCACATTTCGTTGGGTAGTTGGTTTCGAGAATACGTCTATTTCCCTTTGGGGGGGAGTAGAGTCACAAATCAAGGGAGGCTCTACTTTAATCTACTTGTCGTTTGGGCTTTGACGGGTATCTGGCATGGAGCGAATTGGACCTTTATTCTATGGGGTCTTTTCTACTTTGTCTTAATTTCTTTTGAAAAAGCGATCGGATTTGAAAAACTTCAACGAAAAGAAGGTTGGATCGGTCGGTTTTTTTCTGTTTTAGGTCACGGTTATACGCTGATCATGGTCTTGATTGGTTGGGTTGTATTCCGAGCAAGTACTCTTTCAGAGGCAAGCCAGTATCTAAAGACGATGTTTCACAAAGGTCTTTTACAAGGGTTTCAACCTGATGCTTTGAGGGTCTTAGGTGAGAACCGGATTTTTTTTGTAATTGCCTGTTTAGCTTTCCTTCCTTGGGTAGAATGGAGAAAGTCTACGTCTTCCTCATTGAAAGGAATCAAGGGAATAATCTTAACAATAGCCATCGTTGCCATGTTCTTTATCTCCATTGTTTATTTGGTTAAAGGGTCTTACAACCCCTTTATTTATTTCAATTTTTAGAAAGCAGGTGGTAGCAATGAAATGGGATATGCATCAAGCCGGTTGGGAGAAAATTGCCGCCATCTTAGGGCTTCTCTTAGTTTTTTCCTTCACTCTTTATTTTGTCTTTTATAATCAGTGGTTTTTGCAATTCTATGGCAATGCATTCGGTCAGAATAACGAGAATTTCATTGAAAATGTGACTCGTGAATTCGAAGAATCCATACAAGAATCGGTTCCTTGGCGGCTTGATATGATCGAAATACATGGTCTATTACAACGATGGCAAGATAAGAGGGTTGTTCCGGATGTGAATTATGGATCGCTGTTTAAAACGAGCGACAGACAAATCGCGTTTACAACACCCTACATGGAGATCGAATCTGATTTGAAAGCTCTTGAGAAAATTCATGAAGAGTTACAAGCCATAAATCTCCCCTTTGTTTATGTCCAAGCACCTTACAAATTGGAGCCGGGAAAGCAGCAATTACCGTATAATATTCAAGAATACGGTAATGATAACGCTGACCGACTTCTAGAAGGTCTTCAAGAATTGAATATCGATCATTATGATTTGCGTGAAGATTTTTTTGACCAGGGATGGACTGCAAATGAACTGTTCTATAAGACGGACCATCATTGGACAATTCCGGGTGCTCTCATGGCAACCTCTTTACTCGTTGAGTTCCTTAATCAAAATTACGCTATGAACATTGACCAGACGACTTTTGAACAGAATCGATTTCATTTTGAGGAATTCCCGGATTTCTTTTTAGGGTCATTGGGCAAACGGGTTGGTGAGCAATACAGTGGGAGTGATTCCTTTACTTTAGTAACCCCAAATTTCACTACTGACTACACCGTTTCTATCTTCAACTATGGCTCCTGGCAGGAGAAACAAGGGGATTTCTCGGAAGCAATCTTGGTGCACGAGTATTTGGATCCTGAAGCACCAAAAGAAACGAATCGATATGCTGCATATAACGGAGATCACGAGATCATTCGAATTACGAACCACACGAGTGTGGAAGGGAAGAAGATTCTGATGATTAAGGACTCCTATGGCTTACCGATTTATTCGTTTTTATCACTGGGCGTAGGGGAAATCACCGCGTTAGATTTGAGACTATTTAAAGGTTCTGTTGCTGACTATGCAAAAGAATACAAGCCGGATATTGTCATTTATATCTTTAATACCGATGCAGTAGGACGAGGAAGCTTTGAAAGTGAATAATTTCTTTTATTTGAACGGATAATGAAGGAAAACACAAATTGGTATAGAAATAAGAGTATAACAAAATCAGGCACCCTTAGTAATACCATTTTTGTAAGGAGGATTCTCATGAAAAAGTATATTTGTATACCCTGCGGTTATATCTACGACCCGGAATTAGGTGATCCCGATGCCGGAATTGCTCCAGGAACGGCTTTTGAAGATTTACCGGAAGATTGGTTCTGCCCGATTTGCGGTGTAGGGAAATTGGAATTTGAGCCCAAACAGGATTGACATACTTCGTCATTTTCGTTAAACTAACCATTGGCAGTGATTGCCAATGGTTAGTTTTTTGAATGGGTGGTGATTTTATGAAGGTCTTCTTAAAAACGATGCAAATGGCTTATTGGGGTCAAACCAATGAAGGCCATGTCTATTTGATACCACGCATTCTTGTTAAGTTGCTTTATGTGATCCCACTACTCTTTCTTTGGAAGATCGTCGTTGCGCAAGGGGCTAATATAGAACTCACGCTACCGCAATTGTTGAGTTACACCTATTTGCAGACTTTATTGACGGAGCTCTTGGTTGTTCAAACGGAAGCATCCTCGTGGAATTACGAAGGGAAATTGATTGGATTTTTTACGAGGCCTTTTGGAGTCTTGCGTCAATTAATTGCTCAGACTATGGGGACCTGGGGGCCAATGCTCCTGTTTTTTTCTCTACCTATGTTTTTTTTGGCTCCTGTATTTGGAATTTCAATGATCTCTCAATCCCCTTGGTTCTGGTTGAGTTTGCTTTTATGCGTTTCATTAGGGTTCGCAATCGATTTTATTTTTGTCTGTGTAACGATTCATTTACGGGGAATGGCGTGGCTCGGCTATGTTATCCGCCTCTCTGTAGCGGCTTTGTTTTCCGGTTCTGTTATTCCTTTCCAAGTCATGCCTGTCTTTTTGATTCGTTTTTTTCAAATTCAACCATTTGGAAGTCTTGCGGGAGCTCCGTTGAGCTTATTTGTTGGGCAGGGAGATCCTATGTTCATTCTAGGACTGCAAATCTTTTGGAATCTGCTTTTGTGGCCGATTGCTGTTATATGGTTCCGAAGATCCCAAGAAAAGATGGTGGCTTATGGAGGTTAAACGTACAGGGAAAAGATTTTTTCAGTTGCTTTGGTTGTATGCAAAAATGGACTTGAGTTGGTTGCTTCGTGACACCTTTTTTGCGCTTTTAGCAATGGCAGCCGATGTGGTGGGTGCGGTTTCGGCAATCAGCGGCATCTTTTTGCTTTCTTGGCGATTCGGTGGGATTGGGGGACTGAATCAAAACCAGGTTTTATTTATGTTAGGATATGCTACAGTAGTGAGCGGGCTGTTTCAGCTGTTTTTTACGGGCAACAATACGGGTCATTTCAGTCGTAGGATCGGACGAGGACAGGTTGAACACATGTGGATTCAGCCGTTATCGCTACCAATGCAACTCTTAACAGAAGGCTTTCTTCCTTTTACTGCTAGCAGTAATTTGTTTTCGGGTGGATTGATCTTCCTGATCGCTATCAATCAACTCTCCTTAACCATCACCTTCCTGTGGGTGCTCCGTTTGTTGGTTTCTCTTTTGATTTCTCTAATGACCATTGTGGCGATTTCCTACTTAACATCAGCCTTGGCATTTTACTCTCCTGTTCAAGCAGAGGAGATTTCTACCTATGTGTTGGATAGTCTAAGGCATTTGCGGAATTTTCCTCTCAATGAAATGCCCAAAGCAATCCAGTTCACATTGCTAAGTTTTATTCCTGCAGGACTCATTGCCTGGTTTCCTGCTATGGATTTATTAGGTCAAACAACTTTAGGGTTCACTGCAGGCTTCCCGGCAATTTGTTGTGTGATTTTTTCTCTGCTTGCCGTCTACTTTACGAGGAAAGGGTTGAATTACTATGTGCAAAGAGGATCGAACCGATACCTCCCTCATGGACATCGCCGTTGATGTGAATCATGTCACAAAAACCTTTTTACAATGGCAAAGGGATTTAGCAGGAAAGGGTTTATTGAAAGGGCTGATCAAGTCTGAAAAGAAGCTGGTTATGGCTCTGGACGACATCAGTTTTCAAATACGTAGGGGTGAGTTTGTTGCATATGCCGGCCCCAATGGTGCCGGGAAAAGTACAACCATGAAAATCTTAGCAGGAATGTTACTTCCAAATCAGGGAAGTGTGCAAGTTTTAGGATTGTCTCCTCAAAAAGATCGAATAGCTCTAATGAGGAAAATTGGCGTACTCTTTGGAAATCGCACAGAGTTATGGTGGGATCATCCGGTGCTACAGAGTTTTGAATGGAAACGGGTCGTATGGGATATCCCGGATCAAACCTACAAAGAAAATTTGGCGTTGGTAACGGAGCTCCTCGATTTAAAAAGCCTACTAAAAACCTATGTTAGAGAATTAAGCTTGGGCCAGCGTATGAGAGCCGATTTAGCGATGCTCTTGTTGCATAGTCCTGAGTGTATTTTGCTCGATGAGCCCACACTGGGTCTGGACGTTATTGCGAAACGAAGAATGATCGATTTTCTGAAATATGTAAATCAAGAAAATTCAGTAACGATCTTAGTGACAAGTCACGATATGGATGATTTGGAAGAGATGGCACAAAGGATTTTGATGATTTCCGATGGGAAATTAGCATACAATGGTCAATTCAGTGGGCTTCATCAAATCGCCGGCAATTTAACACGAATAACGTTGACAATGGCAAGCGAAGTTCAACCGCCAATTGGCTTTGGTAGATTCCTTGAAGGCAGTCATGGCGTTTTTCAATATGAAGTGGATTTGACGGTGCAGCCCATTGAGCAAGTTCTCTTCCGCTTATCCCAAATCCAAGGAATTCAAGACATAGAGATTAATAGAGCACCGATTGAACAGGTGATTGCGGAGTTGTTCAGGAGTTGGAAAAAACAAACATAAAAATCTCCCCGAAGGCACAGCGTTTAAGCAATGGTCTTCGGGGAGACTTATTTACAAGAATTATAGTGTAATAATCTGATAACCGTCTTGGAGATAGGCTTCCATGGAGGGATGACCATTCATATCACCCTTGAGAGGAATATTCAAAGTCTGATTATACTCTAAAACACCAAGACTTGCGGAACAAGCTTTGCAAATGCAATCAATCAAGCCTAACTCTCGAACCTTGGCGAAGACAGGATTTTTCGTTTCGATCATTGGTTGCATAAGCTTGACTGCTTCACCTTCAATAATGAGCTTGACCTCGTGTCCCTTTTGATGTAAGTCAAGGCTGTTCAATAAGAGGTGTTGGAAACACATGGCTTTGCCGTTAAATGCGAAATAGGCAATCTTCATCATAAACCCTCCGTTTCGTATTAATCGATTTTAATCCAGCTTAACCATACAATAAGTTTGTAGATTCGTCAAGATTAAAAATCGAGCTTTTGCAGTAAACGGTTGTTGACAAGAATTCAGGGAATGGTTTACTATAGAGTTGAATTAAGAGAAAGGAGACGATTTATTTGACTTATCTCATGTTTTGTTATCCTGGCTGATCCACCTGCAAAAAGGCCCGTGATTGGCTTGAAACACATCGTATCTCCTATGAAGAAAGAAATATCAAAACAGAAAACCCCAAAAAAGAGGAATTGCTGCTTTGGAGTAAGCAACTCCAAGCCCCCTTAGAAAAATTCTTTAATACGAGTGGTGTTTTGTATCGAAGGAACGAATTGGCGCTCAAGCTACCGATGATGAGCTCAGACGAAATGGCAGAATGGCTTGGTAGCGATGGTATGCTTGTTAAAAGACCGCTTTTGATTGGTCCGGATTTTGTTTTGAATGGATTCAAAGAAACAGAATGGGAACAACGATTGCTCTAATTCTTCTAATCTATCATAAAGACCTTGCAGTTTGCTCAAACAGACTGCAAGGTCTTTATCGGTTTTTAGGCTTCTATTGCTTTTTTCAAGACATCTTCAACAGCTTCTCTTGTTGGGACGCCCTCAAAGAGCTTCTTCTCACCTAAATAAAAGGTTGGAACTAAATAATAGTCATATTGATTTGCTAGACTGGACTGAACACGTTCGTTGATTTTTTCGATTTCAACGGCTGCATAAGCTGGATTTGAAGCTTGCAATTCCTCAAGCATGGCAATTGCTCGTTTGCAGTGAGGACAATTCGGTAAATAGAATAATCGTAATTTCATTTCTTGGAGCTCCTTTCGGTTTAAAACACACAATTTCCGACGGTACGGGGACTTAAGCAGACATCTCGAATATTGCTGACTCCGGTGATATACATGACTAACCGTTCAAAGCCTAATCCGTAACCACTATGATAAACGCCTCCGAATTTTCGTAGGTCAAGATACCATTTATACGGTTCGAGATCCATTCCTAATTCGGTCATTCGATGAACAATTTTTTCATATCGCTCTTCACGCTGACTTCCACCAACGATTTCCCCAATACCGGGTGCCAGCAGGTCTACCGCCGCTACCGTCTTGCCATCTTCATTTTGTCGCATGTAAAAAGCCTTGATTTCTTTTGGATAGTTATAGACAAAAACAGGTTTCTTAAATACTTTTTCAGTTAAATACCGTTCGTGTTCGGTTTGGAGATCCATGCCCCAGGAAACCGGGAATTCGAAGGGATGATTGGCCTTAAGTAAAATCTCTACTGCTTCTGTGTAAGAAATGCGCTCGAATTGATTTGAAACCACGTTATCGAGACGTGCTAATAGGTCTTTGTCGACAAATTCGCTAAAGAACCGCATCTCTTCCTGACATTCTTCTAATACGGTTTTAATGACAAACCGGATCATCGATTCAATATTTTCCATATTATCATCAAGATCGGCAAACGCCATTTCAGGTTCCATCATCCAAAATTCTGCTGCGTGACGGGTGGTGTTGGAATTTTCAGCTCGAAAGGTGGGGCCGAAGGTATAAACATCTCGGAAAGCTAAAGCCATGGCTTCGGCT
>CAZAFY010000009.1:0-8058 GCA_964484445.1 uncultured Eubacteriales bacterium | reverse complement strand
CAGTGACATTCAAAAAAGTAGATTTTCCAAAAAAGTCTTGTGAAAAATCAACAAGGCCTGCTTCGGTTTTGGGTAAATTCATCATATCTAACGTTGTGACGCGAAACATTTCGCCTGCACCTTCACCATCGGAATCGGTGATCAAGGGAGTATTGGCGTAAATAAAGCCGCGTTCTTGGAAAAAGCGATGAATGGCAAATGCGGCGACAGAGCGCACACGAAAAACAGCTGAAAAGAGATTGGAACGCGGACGGAACCAGGCAATCTCACGGAGATACTCTAGGGAATGTCTTTTTTTCTGAAGTGGATAATCCCCTGAAGAAGAGGCAAGCTCAATGACTTGCTCAGCATGCAATTCAAAGGGTTGCTTACTTCCGGGTGATTCCATTAAGGTACCCTGAACTTCAATTGCAGTCGCTATGGGCATTTTTGAAACTTCTAGGTAATTTGCCAGTTTGGACTCTTCAAAAACCACCTGTAAGTTTTTAAAGAAGCTTCCATCATTCAACTCAATGAAGCCGATCGTGTTGGACGCACGAGAAGTTCGGATCCAACCAGCGACCGAGATCTTTTGACCAATCGGTGGTTGCGCCATTCGAAATAATTGTTTTACTTTCATCAACATTGTTCCCTCCTTTTGATATAGAAAAGCCCTTCGCATACTGTTGCCGTACAACAGCGGGACGAAGGGCTAAAATTCGCGGTGCCACCCACTTTGGAGTTTCAAGTACTCCCAACTTATGAACGCTTTATCGGGCGAACCCGGCAACCCCTACTCAAACACCGGATTAGGTGATTTTTCGAAGTGCTACTCAGCAGTGTTCTTCACCAGCCCTGTTATACCGGTTCTCAGCTTCCCGGCTCTCTGTACTAACATTCTGACTTGTTACTCTCTGCATCATCGTGTTGTGGATGAATTTAATTAATTATACAGAAAAGGATACCACTTGTCAAGACGAATCTAAACAGGTGGTATGAAACTCAGATCGGGTTAAGGAAGGGTTACAGAGTAACGAGCTGTTCCTGCACGTTCGCTTTTGGCTGTGATCGTAACAGTTTGTCCTGCTGTTCCCAACACCAACCATTGAGCTTTCTTTTCTTCTCGTCCTTTAAGTTGGTTTATTTTTAAGACGTATTTTTCGTTTGGTACTTGTAAACCTTCTCCGTTTACAGAGACTTCAATGGGACGAACCACTTTAATCTGCTCTGCTAAATGAGAACCTCCGGTTGGCAAGTAGCCTTTGTTCACAATACCGCAGGTGATTTCATAAAGTCCGTCGGCTTTCTTTTCAACCTTAACTTTACGAATGTCCAATTCGGCCAAAGCTCTGATTTGAACATTGGTGAATTTCATATTCTTTTCGCAAAGTTCGGGTAAGAACTGGGGCGGTGGGTTTTGGAACATGAATTTCTGTTTCCAACCACCGATTTCTACTTTCCCCAATTGAGGATGATCAAATTCATGCCAAGCAACAAAATTGTCTAACATATGCTCATCATGCCATTTTGCCACTTTGCGCATATCTTCTTCGCGATCTTTATCGGTGTAAGGTTGACGATCTTTGGAGAAATCATTTTTCTTTCCGCCTGCAGCATGGGGAACACTCCATAGCTCAGTGGACCAAGAGAGAATCCCTCTGTGATTATAGATCCAATCCAGATAAACACCTCTTAAAGGCGAATTTCTTTGTTCAGGGGCTAAGTAGCCATCGTAGACACTACAGTGACCGTAACCGGTATACTCCACTCCTCGAATGCCAAGCGCTTTGTAAGCGGCTAGATCACCGGGGTTCATGGATTTATCGGGGGTTGTGCAGCAAGGACGTAGATGAACTTCACCGGTTGTGTGATAACTCTGTGCACCGGCAATGTTCTTTGTTTTAATCAAGAAATCAGCAACGGATTTGGTTTCGGGTTCCGATAAGGCGTAGTCTCCAGAGCCAATTTGTTTAGCATCGATGTCCCAGAAAGCGGGCATATTCCGGTTGACATCTAATCCCCAACGAGAACGAGCATGCTGAACTTCTACACCATCAAACTCAACAATTTTGCCTTCTGAGTAGACGCGATAAAAATCACCTTCGACTTCATCGGGTAAGCGCTTGATCATGAGTCGGGAGTCTTCCGGGTCGATTTTGTATTCACCATGAGGATCTTTGATTCTCATTTGTGTGATCCAACCGTCGCCATCGAGATCTTCGCCATGTAGACCGGGTTGATCTTCTGTAAAGGGGAAGAGCCGAACAGAAGAACGGATCATATAGGGAGTATTCATATATAATTCCGAGCCATCTATGGTTACACGAGGAACCATATAGATGGTTCTGCTGTCAAGAATCTGAGTGGCTTCTTCATTGGTTCCGTAATTTTCAAGTAACCATGAAGTTGTATAAAGTGCGACTGCGGAACCGGTAACTTCTCCGGCATGGAAGTTTGCATCAATGTAATAACCGGGTTTTTCAGCAGGGTCTCCTTTTGGAGAGGACATCTCTAAACAGATGATTTCTCTGCCTTCATAGGTTTTACCAATGGGGTATTGCTTCACTAATTCCGGAAACGCAGCACACCACTGATCCATTAAATTTTGGATTTCAGCCCATTTATAATATTTGGCTGGTTCATAAGCAACTTTCATAATAAACCCTCCTAATTCTTTAATTCTCAATTTTTACGGAAGCGGAAGCTTTCCCTGCTCTGGGGGCATAGGCATGCACAGTAATACAGTCACCAATCGAAGCTCGAATCAACCACTCCACTTTTTTCCGAGAACCGGCTCCGCTTACATTCATATAGCCGCCTGCGGTGCTACCATAACCTTTGAGATGACCAACTTCAAATTCAACTTCACCCTGCAATA
Organism: uncultured Eubacteriales bacterium; assembly: GCA_964484445.1. Lineage (GTDB taxonomy): Bacteria > Bacillota > JAAYKD01 > JAAYKD01 > JAAYKD01 > CALCNS01. The sequence continues at coordinate 5,201 of CAZAFY010000009.1, read as the reverse complement.
CTTCGCCACCACAAATCGATACTTTCACAGGAGCGGCTACTTTATTGGTTTCAGCTTGAATACTACCACCGGTAGGCATGAAGCCCTGGTTTTCTACTTTTCCGGTAATGCGGTATACATCTTCAGAAATCTTGTCTGCTTTCAAATCACCGATTGCAAGGCCAGGCATCGCCGCAGCAAACGCCAGACTGAAGAGCATATTTTTGTGACATTCTTCTTGTAAAAGCTTAGCAGGTGGGTTTTGACGTCCGTATTTGGGTGTCCATCCACCGATTTCAACTTTTCCCAATTGAGGATGGTCGAATTCATGCCAAGCTACAAAGCACTCACCTTGCATAACTTCGTCATTCCACTTCAGAAGTTTCAATTGCACGTCTTCTTGTTCGGCAGGTGTCATTTTCGAGATTTTCATCCAGCTACCGTCTTTGACGCCAGCGCGACCCAAAAGATCCCATAATTCAGTAGCGTAAGAGAACATTCCTAAATAGGTGAAGGTCATATCGAGGAAAGTGCCCCATTGCGGAACGCGATTGGTATAATCAACAAATAAACTTTTCACCGGATATCCTGTATAGTCGGTTCCGCGTTGACCAAGCGCTTTATACATCGCTAAATCAACGGGGTTCATTTTATCATCGGTATCGATACACAATCCACGTAAATGTTCTCCACCGGAAGTATGATAATACAAACAGGCGGCTAAGTTCTTTTGTCGAAGCAAGAAATCGGCAATCGCCGCCGTTTCCGGTTCGGAGTTGGGTCGAGGACCTGCGCCGTTTTGGATGTGAGGCGGTCTCCAATTGATCGGATAATTCCGGTTGAAATCGAGACCCCAGCGGTTGGGAGCCATTTTGATTTCATAGCCGTCATAATCTTTGATCGCACCTTCGGTATAGACGTGATAATATGCACCTCCGAAATCATCCGGACTTCTGGGGATCATGAGGCGTGGATCTTTTTCGGAGATCTTGAGCGTACCGGTCACATCATCGCGGACCCTCATCTGCAAGATATTGCCATCTCCATCTAAATCTTCGCCGGTCAACCCTGAGGGATCTGCATATTCTGGGAAGGTATATTCTTTATCGGAAGAACGAACAGTATAGGGGGTGGTCAGATAAAATTCTGCCCCGTCTGGGGATACACGCGGAATAACGTAAAACGATTTGTTATTCAGCAACCAGGTCACTTGTTTATCTTCCCCGTAGTTATGAAGAAGATAATCGATGGTATAAAGACAGGCCATGCTGCCTGTGACCTCGCCTGCATGGGTGTTGCCATCGAGGTAGAAACCCGGTTTGCATTCTGCTGCACCGGTTTCTTGGTTGGTCAACTCAATACACCAGAGATCACGACCACCGGAACTTTTGCCCAAGGAATACAGTTTGGTCAGTTTCGGAAATTCCAAACAGAAATTTTCCAAGGCCTCTACTAAAGCATGGTAGCGATAGTATCTGGTGTAATCCAGTTTCAAAGGAGCCACTTTAATCATTCCTTTCTCTATAAAAATGAAGAACCTAGGGATTGATTGTCTATTTCTATAAGCGAAAGGCTTTTCCTTCTGTTCGAGGGAAGGATTTCTAACTTTTCAAGAGAAATATTGCATGAACAAAGTGAAGGAGGAGCGAAGATGAATAAAAGAACTCTTTTTGTGAATGGTGACATCTGGACCGGAGATATCTTGAAACCTTCCGCCGAGGCTATGGTAGTAGAGAATGGGAGGATCCTTGAAATTGGCAACACGGAGTCTCTTAGAAGTCAGTTTGTTGGAGGAGATGTTGTTGATTTAGCTCAAAAGAAGGTACTACCCGGGCTAAACGACAGCCATATGCATTTAGTCAATGTAGGTCGTATGATGGAATGGGTCCGTCTGAACGAATGTACTTCAAGGCAGGAAGTAATCGCCAAATGCCGAGCCTTCGCTGATAAAAATCCCGAAGCGAGCATCATTACCGGGCGAGGCTTTTTGCAAGATTTATTTCCTGATCATGCTATGCCCACCCGTTATGATTTAGACCAAGTTTCTCAAACCAAACCGGTTGCAATTGTGCGAGCGTGTGGACACATTGCAGTAGTCAACTCGGTTTTATTAAGAATAGCGGGCGTCGGTCAGAATTACCAATTCGCCAGTAATGGACAAGTGGATTTAGATGAAAAGGGCGAGCCTTTAGGAATATTGCGGGAAGGAGCTATGCGATTAGCGACCTCTCATTATCCCCAAGAAACACGTGCCGACGTTTATCGATACATTAAAAACGCTTCCAAAGCAGCGAGTGCGTCAGGCTTGACCAGTGTACAATCCAATGATGTTGGTAACACCGGTAATGAAGGATGGGAAAAATCGTTAGGAGCGTATCAAGACTGGATTGCAGAGACTCCGGCAGGGTTACGCATTAATCACCAGTTGTTGTTTGGTAGCGTTGAAGGATTGCTTCAATTCCACCATTGGAAACAAAATGAGTATGGATTTCAAGATACCGATCGTATGAGTTTAGGCCCAGTGAAATTAATGTGTGACGGTTCACTTGGTGGCAGGACCGCTCATATGTTAACTCCTTATGCAGATGATGCATCTACGATAGGATTGGAAACCCTAACGCAAGAGCAAAAAAATGCAATCTTAAGTTTAGCCCATGTCTTAGGATATCAGATGAGTGGCCATGCTATTGGAGATGCTGCGATCCAAGGAATGCTCAATGCCTTTGAAAGTGCTTTGCGAGCTACTCCCAAACGCGATGCTCGGCCGCGGATCATTCACGCACAACTAACGACACCTGCACAATTATTACAAATTCAACGTTTGGGAGTCGTTATCGATGCCCAACCGGGATTTGTGGGAACGGATTTGCATATTGTCGAAAAGCGTATTGGTCAAGAGCGAATGAAATCATCCTACGCCTGGAAAACATTGAGTGATCTTGGGGTGATTTTGGCCGGTGGTTCCGATGCTCCCGTAGAGCCATTTAACCCCTTTATTGGGATTGGTTGTGCAGTGACCAGACAAGATGTTAATGGATATCCGGACGGAGGCTGGTTACCCGATCAGAAACTGACAGTAGAGCAAGCACTCAGGATGTACACTTATGGGTCCGCTTTTGCATGCTTCCAAGAACGGGAGAAAGGACGCCTCATGAAAGGCATGCTGGCAGACTTCATTGTAATAGATCGCGATATATTCTCGGTCGATGCAGGTGAGATCCAAGACACGAAGGTTTTGCAAACATATATTGGGGGACATTTGATATAAAGCTGTGTTCGCTTAAGGTGAGAGAAGAGAGGAGAGACAGAATGGAACGAGTAAACTTAGAGAAAGCTTTTCAACTGATGCCTGAAAAAGCAGAGGCCATGGTCCTCAACGGGAATTTCCGCCCGTGGTTTATCGATGATCAGAGATTCGTTTATGCGAAAGAGTCCTACCTGACGGAGGGAAAAAAGACGGTCTACACGATTCACGACATCAAAACCGGTGAGGAAAAAGAAGCGTTTGATCATGAGGAACTGGCAAAATTATTAAGTAAAGAGAAAAACACCGAAGTATCTGCTAATCAATTACCCATTGTTTTTGAAACCTTGAATGGGGAAGGGCATTTGCTTTTTACGACACCGCCCGGTAATGTAGCAGTGATGCGGTATTGTTTCGATGGCAAACAATTGATCCCTCAAATGAAACCGATGCCCAATGGTTCGGTGATGTCTCCCGATAAAACCAAGGCGGTTTACGGAATCGAAGGCAATCTTTATTTGTTGGATTTGAAAACCGGTGTGGTCAAAGCCTTAACCAAAGACGGGGAAGCGGAAAATGGATATGGGATTCTTTGCGCCAATGCCAGTGGTGTCATTGCTGCTAAGTTAAAAGGTAATGCTTTAGCCTTAGGTGCTTTTTGGAGTGAGGATAATCGATTTGTATTTACTTACAAGATGGATTTGAGAAAGGTTGAAACCTATACCCTGGTGCAAAGTGTGCCACAGGGGGATGAGGCCGTACGGCCGGTCGTTCACACCTATCATTATCCTTTGCCCGGAGATGCTCATCTACCAATGGTGGAATATTATGTAATTGACCTTCAAGAGGATCAGTGTCAATCCTTTGGTTTGGGAAACTTTGCTTTTTCTGGTACGACTCCCGGAAGTTTTGGAGATTCTATCGAAGGAAATTACACCCTTTTTCAAATCAAGAACCGCCAAAACACACGAAGTAAAGTCTACTTAATGAACCATGAGAATCAAACAACACGGCTTCTTTTCACTGAAACGTCACCAACATTTATCTTTTTGGATCATTACAAAATGCAAAATGCGGGAGCGAATTCATCTGACTTTGTGAAACGCAAATATTATGTTTCAGAAAAGCTAGACAGTCTCTTCTGGCTCAGCGAGCGCAATGGCTGGTTTGATCTTTATCAATATGGGTTGCAGGACGGATCATGTAAGCAATTGACCGATGGCTATACCATCCGTCAAATCCTTCGTATTGATCCTGAGCAGAATTTGCTTTATTTTTCAGCAAGCAATCGCGGACTGGGAGAAACGCCGTATCAAAAATATCCCTATTGCCTAAACTTGACCACCGGAACCATTGAATGCTTGCGTTCTGAACCGGGAGATCATGAAACGCATTTCAGTCCTAATGGGGAATTCTATTTGGATGTTTGGACGACTTATAACAAAGAACCGGTCACAACATTATATGCAATCGCCGGTGAAGCAGTACGTGTTGTAGTTCAGTCCGATGCTTCTCGCCTCCGAGATGCGGGTTATGTTGAACCAACACCCTTCTGCGTAAAAGCAGCCGATGGCGTAACCGACATTCACGGAATGTTGTTCTTTCCACCGAATTTTGATGCCAAAAAATCGTATCCTGTGGTTGAATATTGCTACGGGGGCAATCAAAAAATGTTAGCTCCCCAAACCTTCATGGAATCGTTATCGCGCCATGCAGGGTACACACAGACATTGGCAAACCTTGGCTTTATTGCAATTATCATCGATGGAAGAGGGACTCCTTTGCGTGGGAAGGCATTTCATGATCATTGCTACAACAACATGGGTGCGTGTGCAGGGATCGATGATCATGAGGCTGCTTATCAGCAACTCAAGCACCTATATCCGGCTATGGATTTAGAACGGGTTGGTGTTTGGGGTCATAGTGGCGGAGGATTCGCAACCTATCAATTTATGGTCAAAAAACCTCATCTTTATAA
>CAZAFY010000008.1:0-15097 GCA_964484445.1 uncultured Eubacteriales bacterium | reverse complement strand
ACGGGATTAAGAATGATTATAATGAATTGCAAGACCCAGGCTTTGCCAATACACGCATCTACACGGCCGGTAATATGCAGGAGCGTGTCGACCTCACTGATTTAAAGAAGCAATTGGCTATTTCTCAAGAGATTTATAATCAGATCAATGCCATTTGGGATCCGGAATATAAAGGTCAGAGTTTTTATGATTTGGGCAAATACATCAACCGTGCCAATGCTCTCATCGCCATGGCCAAACCCACCTGGACCGATGTAAGTGTTACTGAATGTTGGCTCAGTATTTCGACCTCTTTCGCTTATACAGTACTAGAAAACTGGAATTCAAGATAAATCACGTCCTGTAAGTTTCAATAACAAAGCTTCCTGAAGTTTTCTTCGGGAAGCTTTTTGGTATGTTCTTGAACAAGAGAAGGAAATAACTACTGTGAGTTGAAATAAGCATCACAACTACCAATTGGAGGGAATTTTATGAAAATGAAGCTTTATATTGAAAAAAAACTTGACCGCGAGTATTTAGATCAACTGGAACCCTACTATGATATTGTCTGCAACGAAGTTGACGAACTGCATGCGCTGCCCACCGGCAATGAGTTGGTCTCCTGGCTCAACGGAGTCGATGTTGCCATTTGCGGAACCGCCCGTTTCAACAAACAAGTCGTCGATCAATTGACCACCCTCAAATACATCTCCAGCACTTCCGCCGGATACGACGGTTTCGATGTTGCTCATGCGCGTGCAAAAGGCATCCGTTTTTGCAATAATGCTTGGGCCAAACGCGATGTCTGTTCCGAGCACGCATTAGCACTCATGCTTGCGGTGGCAAAAATGATTCCAGCTCGCAACACCCGCGCTAAAACTGGGCAGTGGCAACATGGCGACGGCGGCCGTTTAGGCATGGATCTCACCGGAGCGACGCTCGGCATTATTGGTGCAGGTAGCATTGGCCAAGACATTGCTCGCAAGGCAGCTGGTTTTAACATGAAGGTGATCTACCACAACCGCAAACCCAACCCAGCATTCGAGCAAGAATGCAACGCCAAGTATGTCGACTTAGAAACCTTGCTACGAACATCGGATTTCGTGACCACCAATACCCCGCTCACCGCAGAGACCACCGGATTTATGAATGCCGAAAAGTTCAAGATGATGAAGCCAACCGCCATTTACATTAACATTTCTCGCGGTAAAGTGGTGGTAGACCAGGACTTAGTGACTGCTTTGAAAGAGGGATGGATTTGGGGCGCCGGTATTGATGTGGTAGAACACGAAGTGGAAGTGCGCACAACCGGTGGCTTAGATAACCCCCTGATCAAAGAGTTGTTCTCATTAGTGAATGTGGTAATCACACCCCATGCAGCCGACATGAGCTTCGAAGGCAAGCGCAAAGAATTGGTGGAAGTGGTGGAGAATGCCATCCGCTTTGCCAAAGGTGAAGCGCTTGTGGACGAAGTATTAGGGTAGGCGATAGTATGACAGATCATAAGATCATCGGTACCGGCAGAACTGCAGAAGTCTATGCCTGGGAAGCGGGGAAAGTACTAAAACTCTTTATTCCGGGTTACCCGCAAAGTGCTGTGGAAAAGGAATTTCGTTTAGGCCAGCTGCTTAATACCCTGAACTTTCCTAAACCGAAAGCCTATGAAATCGTCTCCTGGCAAAATCGCTCCGGCATTGTCTACGAACATATTACGGGAGAATCACTCTTGGCGTGGGTGCTACGAACCATGGATGTAGAAGGGTGTGCAACCAGGTTAGCGGCTCTTCATCCGCTGATCATGCAAAATCAGCTGGAAGGGCTTCCATCGTATAAAGAATTCTTGCGTTGGGGCGTTGAAAAAGCGACTGCTTTGAGCCAAACCGAACGTGAAGAAGCCCTGCAACAATTGAAGGATTTGCCCGAAGGCAATCAACTCTGTCATGGCGATTTTCACCCCGGTAATATCTTGATTCACGAAGACAAAAGCGTGGTACTCGACTTTATGAATGTCTGTAAAGGACCTGTGCTTTACGACATTGCTCGCACCGTTTTCTTAATCCAATACAGCCAAGTGCCCGAACCAGTGCCGGATCCAGAAGCATTGAAAGCTTTTCAAAAAGCCTTAGCCGATGCCTATTTGCAAAAGCTTCAAGTTAGCAGAGATCAACTGCAACCGTACTTTATGGTCATAGCAGCCGCTCGCAAAGGTGAAGCGCCGGAAGAATAAAAAAAGACGGAACACTTCGATTTTTTCGAGGTGTTCCGTTTTTTATATTAAGTGATTAGTGAATCTGCGGATCTGAAAACCTGAAAAACTGCGAATCTATGAATCTAGGTTTAGATCGCGTCTACGAATGCAGCAATCTCCTCTTCGGTATTGAAGAACGAGGGGCTGACCCGAATGCTGCCCGAGCGGTAGGTGACAATAATGCCTTTCGCACGCAGAGCGGCGTATAATGCTTTGTTGGCCGCAGCATCGCCGACACTGAAAATCAAAATCGAAGAACGTTCTGCTTGTGTTTCCGCGGGGGACAACAACGTATGCCCCTTGGCGCGAATCCCCTTGATCAGTAGGTCGGTCAAATGCATGACACGAGTGTATATATTCTCAACACCGACTTCGAGCAGAATATCCAGCCCTGCCGTCCAAGCATGGAATAAGGAATAAGCAATCGAGCCGGTCTCAAAGCGGCGGGCGTCTTCATGGTAATTCAAGTCTGTGAAAATATTTTCGGCAGCGAACATACCCGGCATGCTGGGGTTGATTCTACTTTGCACATCGGAACGCACATATAAAAAGCCGGTGCCGGGCATACCGAGCAACCATTTGAAGCCGGCGCAGCAGAGGATATCGATGCCATCTTTTTCAACATTCAAAGGCATCACTCCGGTAGCTTGAATACCGTCGACCAAAAATAGAGCTCCCACCTTGTGAGCCAAAGTACTCAAGGCTTTCAAATCACTGCGAAATCCAGAATTGAACCGAACCGCTGCTGCAGCCACGATTTTAGTGTTGGCATCGACTCGAGCGGCCACATCTTCAACTTTTATGCGATTATGCTCATCTACGGGCACGATGCGCACATCCACATTTTTCTCTCGTAAAGCCAGCCAAGGAAAAGTGTTGTTCCAATGTTCGTCAGCAGGGACTACAATATTATCTCCCTCTTGCCAAGGATACCCGGCCGCGACAATGCTGACCCCAACACCGGTACTGGTGACCAACGCATATTCGTCTGTCGAACCACCTAGCAGTTGGGCTAAGCGAACACGAACCTCCTCACGCACGGTGGAAGGCTTCTCTTGCGGTGCCGTCGAGCAGACCTTTAAATACTCTTCCAGTTTTAGGCGGAAGGGCTCATTGAGCGGGGACTCGGCGGCATTGTTTAAAAATACATAGTTTTGAGTGACGGGGAAAAGTTTACGATACGCTTGAACATCCATTTTGATTTCCTCCTCTTTTTCTCTGTGTGTAATGTTCTTCCAGTAAGATTCGCACCTCAAATGAAAATTCCTCTAACTTTCTTCTGTCGAGGGCATTCGCCAGCGAACCAAGACCATGACGGCAGAAATTAAGAGCATGATACCGGCAGTCCATAAAGAGGTTTTGAGAGGATCCTTTTTACCTAATTCACGTAAGGCCAACAAGCCACGGCCAATACCGACCAGCGTGGTCAGCAAAAGGATCATCCAATAAACAACGCCCAAGCCTTTGCGACTGATACCGAACCAGCCGTGTTTTCGGTAATCCATAAAGAAGTAACGCACCGGCATTTCTCCGGTATAGGCATATTCCAAAAAGAAGTAGAGACTATATAAAATGGGCATGATCATGACCGTCCAAAGGTTCTTGAAGGGTACCTTGTCGTTAGGTTGACGGATATAATCAATCACACTCAAAATGGGGGTTAAGCTATGCAAGTAAAAATTCGACTGCGAAAGCAGGTAACTCAAGCTCATGGTCGGTGTCAAAAGGATAGCAAACACCAGCCATGTCAGCGTGATTGATGTGGTAAACATGAAACGAATCGGTTCCAACCAAGCAGGTAAGGAGTTCTTATTGCTAAACAGAGAAAAACCCAGTCCAATCAATGCGATACTTCCGGCCCAAATGTTACTTTGTATGGTGAAGGCTTTGAAAATGGCTGCCATGAAACCGCCACTTTGCATACTGCTGTGGGTAAATATGCCTAAGAAGCAAGATGCAGCAACGCCGAAAGGAATCAGAGTCGAGCCGTGGAATCTCTTACGTAAATCATGCATCATTGTAAATCCTTCTTTCTGTAAATTGAAAGCAAATTCTACAGAATAATTGTAACGCGAAGCAGGATTCTCGTCAAGTAAAGTAAATTTAAATCAGGTCATTGCAGGTCTTTGATTGTATGTTCGGGAAAATTATAGTAGAATGTGAATGACAGAATTATATAGAAAATACCAAGACATCCCTTGCAACCCCAGGGAGGAGGGCATTATGCCAATCATTGATTTAATAGGCTACATTCTTGCCGACTTTGGAATCTTAATCGCGCTTTTCCTTTTTGCTAATATGCTCCATAACTATTACGATTATTCCCCAACCAGCCGTGACGTTATCGTTGGCTTCTTTTTGGGCGGGGCTTGTTTCTTGCTGAACTTTCACACTTTTTTTGTGGAGGGTCAAGCGGTTTTAAATTTAAAATTTCTGCTTTTGATTTTTTTGACTCTCAAATTTTCCTGGCGAAGTTTAATTGCCTTTGCTCCCCTTTATCTGCTCAGTGTCTACTTTTCACCGTTTTCTTTGTGGTATGCGGTAGCCTTGCTCATCATAGCCGGTGGATTCTTATTCAGCAAACTAAAAAAGGAAATCATGGCAAGCCTCCTGTTTTTCAGTTTTGTGCCGGTGGTTTTTTCGGAAATTTATATCAATGGCTATTTGGGTCGCTACGACGCCGAAGTCCTTCTGACCGTGGCCGTTGCAATTGCTATTTTAGGGTTGGTTCTGACCGTGACCTTAGCCGCCTTCTTTTCGCAAAATCTGCTCGGTTCCGTATATTTGAGTCGTTATTTTCTGGAGCTGTATTCCAAATTCGATAACCTCTATGTCTTTTGGGTGGATGACCAGAAAAAGCAGGTGCATTTTCCCCGTAAGTGCGCGGAGGACTTAGAACTTCCATTAATGATCATGCCTGTAGAGCAGTTTCAGCAACTCCTTGGAGATTCCACCGAAGCCCATGTTCGGGTAACCAATCGTAAGGTGGAACGGACCCTTTTCAGCACTCCGGCGACCGGGCAAGAAATCTTTATTGAATATTTTGCTTACCCCAGACTGTTGGGCGGTTATTTAGGAGTTATCCGCGATATTACCAAGCAAACCTCTCGCACTGAGGTGTTGTATCGAGCGAAGGCACGAGACTATGTGACCGGCTTTCCCGGCTATCCGGTGATGAAAGAGGGTATTTTAGAGTATTGTAAAGCCTCCACTGAATTTATGCTCTTTGCTTCATTGCGGTTGAATCTGGATTTTCAAAAGAGCACCGTTTATGAGACGGAGTTTGAGTTAGCCTGTTATAAAATGATCGCCAATGTTTTGAGAAAGGAATTCCCCGAGGCACAGATCTATTCGGTCAAGACCGGAGAACTTTTGTTTACCTTACAAGAAAATCCCAAAGAGGGTCAAGAACATAAGGCGTTGCGTCGTCTTGTTGAAGTGTTCAGTGATGTTTACGTCGTGCAAGAAAAGCAATTTGCCATGAAGGCGAAGATCGGAGCTCTGTATACGGAAAGCATGCGTGTGCAGTCGCTTAGTGATGTTGACGAGATTCTCAAGAAACTCAACTTCTGCAAATATCGGACCGATAATCAAGAGAACAGCGACGTCTATTTGTTTGTTCCCTCGCAATACGAGGCGTATAATCAACGGTTGTTGAGGTTACGCTATTTGCCGGGTATCTTAAGCCGTGGAGATTTTTCATTGGTCTTCCAGCCAATTTTGAAGATTTCCTCGGGTGAAACACTTTTCTTAGAAGCTTTACTCCGGGTCCATAATGAAGTCTACTCCAATACCGGTGAGTTTGTCGGAGATTGTGTGGTAGCTGGCTTAGATGTGGAGTTGGACCGTATGATTTTTAAGAAAATTCACGCGCTCGCCTTGAGTGGAGCAATCCCGACCGATATTTCGGTCAATATTCTGGGCAACACCCCCATCCTTGATGAAATGAAGGCCTTGTCGAGTGTGTTGATCAGCCAAGGAAAACGACTTTATATTGAACTGACCGAACATATTTACAATAAACCTGAGGAAGTCATGGTCAAAGCAGAGCAATTGAAGAGTTTGGGTATTAAGATCATAGCAGACGACTATGGCACTGGATTTTCCAATAATATCATGTTGGCACAGGTGAAATTTGACGGACTCAAAATCCCCATTGAACTGATGTCGAATATCCTCAACGATGAAAAGTCCTTTTATATGATCAAGAGCATTCGCGATTATTGCGAGAACTTGAATATTTTATGTGTCGCAGAAGGTATTGAAACCGAGCAACAAGTGCAGAGTTTGCATCAGATCGGTATTTCGCTAGGTCAGGGCTACCATTTAGCGATGCCCCAAAGCTTAGAAATGCTGAACTTGCATAGGCAGGCAGGTGAGCAACAATGAAAGTTATGGTCTTGGGAGCCGAACGTTTTTTAGGAATTCATAGTATCACCCGCTTCTACCGCGATCATTACCGAGTGGTAGGAGTGTATCAGACCAGTGAGCCTACCTTTGTAGCCACTGTTCCGCATGCCAAATATGTGAGTCTGGACCTTAGAAGCTTGAAAGATATTTTTGCCGCAGAAAAACCCGATGTTTTGCTGTATGCCGATTGCAAAGAAGTGCTAACGGTGGAAGATTCTATAAAGAAAGTCACGGAAGTGACCGCGCTTGCAGAATTATCGGTCTTGCATGAAACCACAAAAGTGATATACCTTTCGAGTACCTCCGTCTACGGTGAAAGCATTAAAACCGAGACAGAAGAGACCACCCCACAGAGTATTGACGCCAAAACTCATGTTTTGTGTGAACAAGCTTTTTTGAGTTTCAGGCCACAGGATCGATTCTTCAATGTCTTTTTACGTCTTCCCTCGGTCTGTGGAGAATACGAGACCTTAGATCGTACGACTGTCGTGTTTGAGATGGTGGAGGAAACGTTGCGAGAAGGGAAGATCCACACGGGTCTCCATGGATTTCATTATCTGGTTGCGGCAGGCGATGCTGTTGAAGCTATAGTTCGCAGTTTGAATGACAGCATTGAGGGAGTGTATAACATCGTCTCCGATACTCCGATTTCGGGCGAAGACTTGGCGAATGAAATATACCGGGAGTTGCACAGTAAGGGCTTGGTTTTTTCTCAACCCAGTAAAGTGGTCATCGGAAGAAGAGAAAGTGCGACAGAAGAGGTTCATTATGGTCTCAAAGCCGCTATGGAATTGGGCTTGGTTTTGAGGAGAAATATCGCTAGCATGATCGAATCAACGGTTCAGTGGCAACAGGATTCTCGGCGGGTAAAAAAGCATGTTGTCAAACGTCAAAGAGCATCCAACTCAGGTGTATGGCGAACTATTGAAAATATAGCCTTGTTTGCAGTATTAGCCTATATCACCTATTGGCAAACCGGGTATTCAGACACCTTCATTACCCAGTACCTAACGATTTATCTGATCTTCATTTCCATTGTTTTTGGCATCAATCAAGGGATTTTTTCAGCGATTTTGGTCAGTGGCTATTATGTAATCAATTCGCTTTTGGACGGCTACAGTATTATAGCAACCTTTTCCAATATCAATGTCTTATTGCAGATGGTGCAAGCTCTGGTCATTGCCATGAGTATTGGCTATGTATTAGAACGCAAAAACTTCACGATCCGCGAAAAAGAACTGCAGATTGAGGATCTAAGCAAAGAACTGCAGATCATGCGTCAAATCAACAGCGACTTAGGGCAGATCAAAATGGAGCAAGAAACTCGAATTCTAAAGTATGAGTCCGGTTTGGGCAAATTATATGCCTCCATTAAGAGCCTGAACTCGCTTTCCCAACAAGATATTTTCTGGGGAACCTTGACCTCGATTCGCGATCTGACCGATGAACCCAATATCTCGCTCTTTGTGCGCCAAACAGGCAGTAATTTTATGCGCCGCTTGCTCTATATTGGCGAACAACCCACAAAGTTCTCCAAATCCTATAACATCACCGAAAATTCCGTGCTCTATGATATTGTGCAAAACAATCGTTTTTATACGAACCAGTATTTGAATCCGGACATGCCCTCCGTTATTCTGCCCATTTCGGTCAACAATCAAGTCAATGTCTTGGTGATGATCGAGAATATGGCGTTTGATAAGCTTACGCTCTATTATATGAATGTTTTGCATATTACAAAAGATTTGTTGGACGATGCGTATCGTAATGCGCATGTTTATGAAAACCTAATGGATCAATATTCCTTCGAGGGTTCCAGTTGCATAATGAAAGCAGAGAATTTCCAGAAAATGATCACCTTTGCCCAAAAAGGGCTGGAGAATAGTGGAATCGAATACACCTTGTTGCATATCATTGCTGACGATCACGAAATAGTCGAAGCGGCAGCGAAAGCCAGACGCTATCTGCGTGATACCGATGAAATCGGTCGCCTCAGTAATGGTATGGTAGGTGCATTGCTATTGACAACTGCTTCTGAAGAAGCCGTCATTGTTGTGGAGCGCTTGCGCAAAGCAGGCATTGAGTCCCGAATACTTGCCAGATAATCCAGATAAAGGAGGAACTGACCATGGCTGAAACCATTTTCCAATGGATTTTGCTCCTCTATTATCTTGTACTCTTGGTGCTGTTTTTGGTGATTCTGATGATGAAGAAGCAACGGTTTTCTCTGATGAATTGGCTGATCGCCTTCTTTTTACCCTTGATTGGTGGTATCTTTGTCTGGTTGATGCAAAGGAAAGTTCGAGAAAATCCAGCGGCTGTTGAACAGTATAAAGAGTTTTCAAAAGAAGAGTCCAAACCTTTGTTCTTAGCAGATCGGCAACGTGATCTGCATACGGCTTCGTTAACCGATATCTTGCTGTTTGAAGACGTAACAACTCGCCGAGATGCAGTGATGAGGATTTTCAGCAGTGACTCTCTGCAATATGTAAAAGAACTAAAAAGAGCTTTAGCCGACCCGGATACCGAAGTTTCTCATTATGCTTCTTCGGCTCTGACGGAAATCAAACGTAAGTTCGATAACTCCGTGATCGAGCTCAGTAAATTGGTACAGGAAGATGAAAGCATTCTGCAAAACAAACTCATGTATGCCAAGACCCTTCACGACTATATTGAAAGTGGCATTTTAGACCCGGCTAACCGTCGCAAATATCAGCGTCAGTTTTGTGATCTTATCGTACGCCTTTTCGAAGCTAAAGTCAGTGTGGCCGATGGCATGGATATGACTTTCTATAAAGATACTGCCCTTTATTTGCAGGATTTGGGAAGAATTCAAGAATCAAAATCCTTTATGGCAGATTGCCTTACCACGTTTGACCATGAGATCATCTATTTTGCCGCTTTAGAGCTCTATTACATACTGGGAGAGCGCGAGCTTTTCCAACAAATCATTCAACGCATCCGTACCAGTCGAGTGCAATTGTCGCCCGATAGATTAGCCTCCTTTCGCTATTTCATTGACCCCCAACCGGGGCGTAAGGAGGTTGCGAAAGCATGAAAGAGAACAATTCTCAAAAAACCTTGTTGATGCTGGGTTTGTTCCTTTTAGTAATCATAGCACTGCAGATTTCTAAAATGGATATTTTTTATAATAATGAACGTTACCGGGCGCCGGAATTGCCTGTTTTACAAGCCATGGGTACCGGTACAAAGGTTGAGAATGTGCATGCACTTGACAAAATCGCTTTGCTGTATGATCCCTTGGCAGTGGATCGAGATTATGTTTTAGAGAATTTTCAGTCCTTGTTGCAGAAAATGAAATTGGACTATGATTTGATTTCGGTGGAAGAGGAAGTTTCTTTAAGAGATTATCCGCTGATCATCATCCTTTTAGCACGCTACGACCGAGCTCCTCTGTTGCAGGAGGTTTTCAATTGTGTGGAAGAAGGCGCAACAGCTTATTTCCCCATTGTAGCGGAAAATTCGGATTCTTATATTTCCATCTCCACCAGCTTTGGTCTGATTGAAAAAGCAACCAAGATCTCATGCAATCAATTGATCGATGCCGAAGGCCTACTCAGGCACAAGGGCGAGACCTATACCTTTGAAATGCCCATTCCCTTACGGTATCAGGTGAGATTGCGGCCAGACTGTCTGGTTTATCTCCATGATGAAGATCAGAACCCCTTGTTCTGGTCTCGTAACTTAGAAAAAGGTATGCTGTACATCAGTAACTGCGATTTTCTTAGTTCGTATCAAAGTCGTGGTGTGATCATGGAAGTGTTGTATCGTACCTTGAAGCAGCAGACCCTCTCTTCATTTCTATATCCTATTTCCGGAACAGCAACGCTTCTGTTAGAAGAGTTCGCTTCACCTTATCAGGTGGAGAGTTCGGCGATGATGGAGACCGAAAAATTGAGTTATGACAAAATGATGCATAGTCGTATTTGGCCGTTTATGACTCGGTTGATGCGGGAATTTCAAGTCAAACCGGTGTTATCGTATGTGCTATCGTATGATGAAAATACAGAGGCGGATTTTCAGTCGAATCAATTCCCGCTTGCTGATTTTAAGCTCTATGCGGCTGAAATTTTACAAAACGGCGGGGAGATCGCGTATCATGGCTTTAGTATGAGACCCTTCGGTCTAGAAGGCCAACTGCAGGATATAGGCTGGTTTGTCCCTTGGTCTTCCTACACAAGCATGGCGGAATCGTTGCTAGCCGCCAAAAGTCCCTTGGAACGTATTTTCCCAAATTATTCAGTTTCAACCTATATGCCACCACAGGGGCGAATTGCACCGGAGGTCTTGGCAAGATTGCCGGAGTTGGAACCCGATCTTTCGATCTTAGCACTGACCTGTCGTCGTTTATACCCGGACCAGCTGATTCGCGACATGGAACGAGAACCTGGGTTGGAGAACCTTTTCTATTACACGTTGGTTTCTTGTTACGACGGCATGCGTTGGACGGTTCGTAATACGCTGTTGGCGCAAGGCATGGCTTCCATGACATTGAACATCAATCAGGTATTGGAAAACAGCCGCATGTCGTTTCCTCAATGGAGTGAGGAATTCATTGCAACCACTGAGCTGATCCAAAGTTACCCGGGCGTAGAGCATACTACCATCCGCCAAGCAGCGATGATTACGGAACAAAGTCAAAATGCGGAGTTTTCTTATACCGAAACAGCAGAAAGTATAGTGTTGAGGGTTGAAAAGGGTTATCTGGGCATGCAATTTGTGCTCAGAAGCGAATGGCCTATATTACCCGGTGACGGTTATACGGTTGAGAAATATGCCTCTAATTATTATGTGATCACTGTGCAGAGTGCTCAAGTCATTCTGCAAAAATAAAGGAAAGGAGGGACCTCTATGAAAATATGCCTCATCGCCGAGGGATGTTATCCTTACATCGTAGGGGGGGTATCCTCCTGGGTCCAGCAATTGATTCGCAATTTCCCGGAGCATGAATATGTTGTGTATACAATCATGCCCGATTCCGAAAAACAAGGCCAATTCTTATACACTTTACCGGCCAATGTCACAGGAACCAAAGAAGTGTTCTTGAATGACATCAGTTTAAAGAGTGAAAAAAATGCAGGTGTAATCCCAAAACCAACCGTGACGGCGAAATGGGAAATTGATGAGATTCGCCGCTTAATGCTTTCGAATTTAGATCAATGGAACATGATCTTCGACTTCTTCCAACGCGGAGACCGGGTGATCCGAAATTTTCTCTTAGGCAGTGATTTTTATGATATTGTCAAAGAGGTGTATAACAAACAATACGGAGATACACGTTTCGTAGACTTTGTCTGGACTATGAGGTCCATGTATATGACCCTGTTTCATATTTTGAATAACCCACCTCCTAGGGCTGATTTATATCATGCCGTTTCCACAGGCTACGCAGGGATTGCCGGTGCCATGGGGAAACATCTTTATGGGGGTAGTCTTCTGATCACAGAACATGGCATCTACTCCCGAGAACGAGAAGAAGAGATTATTGTAGCGGCATGGGTACAAAAAAGCTTCAAGCGGCTCTGGATCGATTATTTCAAGAGTCTGTCTGTGGGAGCATATCGAGCGGCCGACCGCATTGTGGCTTTGTTTGAAACCAACCGCCGCATCCAAATCGAATTGGGAGCCGACCCATTGTATTGTGAAGTCATTTCCAATGGGGTCAATGTGGAGGGATTCAGCAATTTACCCGGTAAGACTGCAGAAGAAGCAGGTCGTTTGAATGTTGGAGCAGTGATCCGGGTAACTCCGATTAAAGACATTAAAACCATGTTGTATGCCTTCGATATTGTGAAGCGCAGAGTAGCCAATGCCTATTTTTATCTGATCGGTCCTACCGATGAGGCTCCGGAGTATTATCAGGAATGTATCGCTTTATGGAAAGAGCTGGGCATCGGGGATTTACAATTTACCGGTCGCGTCAATGTCAAAGAGTATGTGGGTCGTATGGATGTCATGGTCTTGACCTCGATCAGCGAAGGCCAACCGTTAGCGCTTATGGAAGCAATGGCAGCAGGGGTTCCCTGTGTTTCTACCAATGTCGGTAGCTGCAAAGAGCTGTTTTTGGGCAAACAAGGCGATGATTTAGGACCGGCAGGTCTATTGGCACCGATTATGGATTACGAGCAAATTGCTGAGCATATTATAAAGATCATTACGACCCCGGATTTGCAAGAACAATATGGTGCAGCCGGGCGCGAGCGCATGATCCGCTTCTTCTCCGAGGGTAGGTTTATCGATGCTTATCGTCGGCTATACAATGAACTGGATCCGGAGAACAAGCTGGAAGATGAGAAAATTTAAAAGGAAAGGGGAGGACCGAAATGGCAGGTATTGGCTTTGAACTAAAGAAGCTTTTTCGTCGTCAATCGCTGACGGCAAAATTTAGTGCAGTCTTGTACTCGGTCTTTTCCACCATAGGACATCTTCTGATCGTGATTGGAGCATTGATTGCGGTGAAGCTTTTTTTGCTCAATTCCGATATGCCTCTGAATGATCAGCGCTTGTATTCATCGATCATTTTATACTCTTTCGTTTTTCCACTTATCTTCACTAGCGGCTTGTGTATCATTATTTCGCGCTATATTGCCGATATGATGTGGGGAGACAAGACCGAAGATATTTTTGCCTCGGTTTATGGGGCTTTGGCAGTCTACTGTTCTTTGGCTTCGATTCCCGCGGTAGTTTTATTATGGAAAGCGCAATTGAGCTTAGCTTTGTCGGTTTTTTCTTATTTGCTCTACATGATGGTTGGTATCATCTTTATTCTCATGGTCTATGTTTCGGCTTTGAAAGACTATGCTCAGATTTCTCGGAGCTTTATTATCGGCATGGCAGTTGCCTTTGTGGGCTCGTATGTTACCGTGAGATTCTCAGACCCTCAACTTTCAATGACCACTGCTCTAATCGGTTCGTTTGCGCTTGGAATGACGCTGGTTGCAGCCGGTATTTTAATGGGAGTCAAGAAATATTTCCAGGTTCCTTCAACTCGTTATTTCGATTTTCTGCTCTATATGGGTAAATATCCTTCGCTTTTTTGGTTCAACACCTTTTATACCTTAGGTATTTACGTGCAAAACTTTATTTTCTGGGGCTACTTCAAAACACAGAACTCGATTTCGGTTTTTATCTTCTCCGATGATTTCGATATGGCAACGGCATTAGGTGTTTTAAGTATCTTACCGGCGATTGTTTTGTTTGTGGTCCGCATGGAAACTTCATTCTATGATTATTTTCGAGATTATCTGCGGGCAATCAATACCCAAACCGGAGCCGAGATTGAACGTGCCAAGCAACAAATGCAGCGAAAAATGTGGCAGGAGTTTTTGTTTGTGGCAGAATTGCAAATTCTGATTTCTTTGATCAGTGTCGTGGTGGGGATCGCGGTTTTGCCCTTTTTAGGACTTTCTTCAACGGTGATTGAGGTATTCCCCAATATGGTGGCGGGATTTCTCTTTACCTACTTTATGTTCTTAGCCTGCACCCTGATGCAGTATTTTGAGAATTACGTCGACTGCTTACGCATTACGACGCTGTTTTTGCTCTTAAATACGATTTTTACGCTGCTGACCGTGCAATTAGGTGCCGAATTCTATGGTTTGGGCATTGTTTTTGCTTCAACCGTTGCTCTGATTGCGGGGCTGCTCTATTTGCGAAAAACTTTAGATTCCGTAGATTACATCATTTTCTGTTCTCAGGTGCCCGAAGAAGAAAATAAGGACAAAAATTTGGAATCATGGATCAACCGTCTCAACGGTCAAGAGGATGTGAAACAAGGTCATGAAAATTTATCTCAACCAGAACGTCAAACGGCAGATTCGTAACAGCTTCATCGCCTTGGTTTTGCTGACCGGCTTGGCTGTTTCGGCGTATTATCTTTGGTGGTATCAGCCACCCGAAGACGTATTTGTCCCTCCGGATATCGACTTTTCACAATTGGACGCGCTGGGGATTAACGATAATCTTGCTCTTTATAAAGAAGAAGATCGTTATAAGATATGGGATCTATACGTTACGGTTTACCAGGGTACGGATGCCCAAACCGGTGGTGTTTATGATCTGACCTCACTGAATGCGATCATGGGGATGACTCCGGATCCGCAATTGGACGCACTGATCTATATTATAGACCCCGATACCGGCAACACGTTTTTTAACACGGAAAGCGTACAGGTTAATTCTACCTTTTCACTCCGAGGGCAAAGTGCTCGGATTGAGGAGCAAAAATCCTATAAAATCAAAGTCTACGACGGACTGGGAACCTTTCAAGGGCAGCAGGTCTTGAACCTCAATAAACATACCTCGGATTCAAGCCGACTTGCACAGAAGTTTAGTTTTGATCAAATGGCAAATTTCCCCGATATGGTCTCCTTACGCACAACGTTTTTTCGGATCCATATTAAAGACGGGACCCAAACACAAGCAGACTATGTCAATTAC